>JAQBYL010000012.1 GCA_027622495.1 Pseudomonadota bacterium | reverse complement strand
GCGCTGAATGCCGTAACTAAAGCAGAGATTATTAAGGAATATCAGACAGAAGAGAAAGATACAGGGTCACCTGAAGTACAGATTGCCCTGCTCACGCATAACATCAATGCATTACAGGGGCACTTTCGCGCGCACAAGAAAGACCACCATTCCCGTAGAGGTTTGATTCGAATGGTGAACCAGCGTCGTAAGTTGCTCGATTATTTAAAGGACAAGAACGCATCACGCTATACGACTTTGATTGGCCGCTTGAGCCTGCGTCGATAGTGATGGAAAGAAATAGACGTTTGATGCGTCGAACGGAGAAATTATGTTAAATCCCATTGTTAAAGAATTCCAATACGGTAGCGATACAGTCCGTATGGAAACTGGCCGAATTGCCCGCCAGGCAACCGGTGCGGTCCTGGTTACTATTGGCAATACCGTGGTTCTGACCACAGTGGTGGGGATGAAGTCGGCCCGTGCGGGTCAGGACTTCTTTCCACTGACGGTCAACTATCAGGAAAAGACCTACGCGGCCGGCAAGATTCCAGGTGGCTTCTTCCGTCGTGAAGGACGGCCTTCCGAGAAAGAAACGCTGACCTGCCGCCTGATCGACCGACCCATTCGGCCGCTGTTTCCTAAAGGCTTCATGAACGAGGTGCAGGTGATCGCTACCGTCATGTCTGCAGACAAGGATCATGATCCGGATGTGGCCGCTTTGATCGGCACTTCCGCTGCACTTTCGATTTCCGGTATTCCCTTCGACGGCCCGATCGGCGCTGCACGTGTGGGTTATCGTGAGGGTGAATATCTGCTCAACCCGGCGTATTCCACATTGCAGGAATCAGAATTGAACATGGTGGTTGCTGGTACCGAATCCGCAGTCCTCATGGTCGAATCTGAAGCCAAAGAACTGCACGAAGACGAAATGCTGGGTGCGGTGCTGTTTGCTCACCAGGAAATGCAGGTAGTCATCAGGGCGATCAAAGAGTTTGCAGAATCGACCGGTGAACCCCGTTGGGACTGGAAGCCTGAAGAGGTAGACCAGACGCTTCTGAGTGCGGTCCGTGACGGCGTCAAGGCGCAACTCGGTGATGCTTATCGGGTGACAAACAAACTTGATCGTCAGAACGCAGTTGGCGATCTGCGCCGTGAGATCGTGGCCAAGCTGAGTGGTGATACCCACGCCGCTGATGACGTTGCTGACATGTTTTCGAAGGTCGAGAAAGACCTGGTGCGTCAGCGTGTGTTGAATGGTGAACCCCGTATCGACGGACGGGATCTTCGCACGGTGCGTCCAATCGAAGTTCAAGTCGGCGTGCTGCCTAAAACGCACGGCTCGGCGCTGTTTACCCGCGGTGAGACACAGGCGATTGTGGTCGTCACACTGGGTACCTTGCGCGATGCAGCGCTGATTGATGCTCTTGAAGGGTCATACAAAGACGGCCTAATGCTGCACTACAACTTTCCTCCCTACAGCGTTGGTGAGGCAGGCTTCATGGGCGGTCCCAAGCGCCGCGAGATTGGCCACGGCCGGCTTGCCCGCCGAGGTATCCAGGCTGTGATGCCGAAGGAAGAAGATTTTCCTTACACAATCCGGCTGGTTTCAGAGATCACTGAGTCGAACGGTTCGAGTTCGATGGCCAGTGTGTGTGGATCATCGCTTGCCCTCATGGATGCTGGCGTAAAGATCAAAGCACCGGTTGCCGGTGTGGCGATGGGTCTGGTCAAGGAAGGTAACAAGTACGCTGTACTGACCGATATCCTCGGCGACGAAGATCACCTCGGCGATATGGACTTCAAAGTTGCTGGTACCGCCAATGGTGTGACGGCGTTGCAGATGGACATTAAAATCCAGGGCATCACCGACGAAATCATGGAAGTGGCTCTGCAGCAGGCGAACGAAGCCCGCATCCACATCCTTGGTGAGATGAACAAGGTGATCTCGGAATCACGCGAATCCCTGTCGGAAAATGCGCCTGCCATGACGGTCATCAACGTGCATCCCGACAAGATCCGCGATGTGATCGGCAAAGGCGGTGCGACGATCCGTGGCATTGTTGATGCAACCGGTGCACAGGTCGACATCGAAGATGATGGCAGTGTTCGGATCTACGCTGCAGACAAGTCTGCAATGCAGGCTGCTGTGGCCATGGTTCAGGAGATCACAGCCGAAGCCGAGATCGGCAGAATCTACCACGGCAAGGTAGAGCGGATTGTCGACTTTGGCGCCTTCATTAACATCCTTCCCGGCAAGGACGGCCTGTTGCATATCTCGCAGATTGCGCAGGAACGTGTCGAGACCGTGACCGACTATCTTAAAGAAGGTCAGATGGTTGACGTGGTGGTTCTGGATGTTGACCAGCGTGGTCGGATCAAGCTGTCGATGAAAGACGTGGAACGCCACACCGAGAGTGCTGCCGAAAGCGCCTGAACGGCGACGGGCGTTTCCAGACGAAAGGCCCTGACATGATCGTCGGGGCCTGATAGTCCGCCTGCTTCAGCTGCGGATGAAGTCTGTGTATCTGTCGAGACGTGCCAGGGTTTCGTCTCGACCTCGAGGCGGAACCATCAGGATGACCCGTTCTGCACGGGTGTCCCGGAACTGGTCTACCACTTCCGCTTTTGGCCGGACCGCGAAGGCACTGACCGATATGGATGCCGGATCGCGACCCGCTTCTTTTGCGTATCGATCCAATTTTGTTATACCCGCAATCACCCGCTCGGCATTCATGGATCGCGGCAGCCAGCCGTTTCCGTACTTCACAATCCGCTTCAACGTATGGTCTGTTTCGCCACCCAGAATCAAGGGTGGGTGAGGCTGTCTGATCGGTTTGGGCCACGACCAGATCGATTCGAATTTTTCAAAGCGGCCGTTGAATGAGGCTTCGGGCTCCGTCCAGATGGTCCGCAGAGCCTGCATCTGCTCCTCGAGCTTTTTAAATCGATCGGCGTAGGCGGTGCCGTGGTTTTCCATTTCTTCTCGATTCCAACCGGCACCCAGGCCGAGCATAACGCGACCATTGGAGATGTGATCCAGGGTAGCAACGGTCTTGGCCAGGGTGATTGCCTGATGTTCGATGGCAAGGCAGATGCCGGTAGCCAGCAGCAGCTTTTCGGTCACTGCCGCGGCGCATCCCAATGCGACGAACGGATCAAGCGTGTGGCTGTATTCTTTGGGCAGGTCTCCCCCGCCTGGATAGGCGGTCTGCCTGGAGGCCGGTATGTGGGTGTGTTCAGGCAACCAGATTGAATCAAAGCCGCGTGCTTCAGCTTCAACTGCCAGATCAGCGATACCGATGGTGTAATCAGTTAAGAACGGAAACAGGCCAATTTTCAAGATCTGTTCTCCCGGTTTTTAACAAGGTCGTCCACAACCGATGGATCCGCGAGGGTGGACGTATCACCCAGGTTGTCCAACTCATCAGCTGCGATCTTACGGAGGATACGGCGCATGATCTTGCCAGAACGGGTTTTCGGCAGACCAGGTGCCCACTGAATGACTTCCGGCTTGGCGAACGAACCGATCTCCTGGCGAACCAGATTGTTGAGTTCGGTTTTCAGCCGCTCAGGGTCATGATTGTCACCAGCCATCAGGGTGACATAGGCATAGATCGCTTCGCCTTTGACATCATGTGGAAAGCCTACGACAGCGGCCTCCGCCACTGCCTCGTGCAGAACCAGGGCACTTTCGACTTCCGCAGTCCCTATGCGGTGGCCGGATACGTTCATAACATCATCGACGCGACCGGTTATCCAGTAGTAGCCATCGGCGTCGCGTCGTGCTCCGTCACCAGTGAAGTAGAAACCTTTGTAGGTGGAGTAGTAGGTGGTGATCATGCGCTCATGATCGCCATACACAGTTCTGATCTGGCCAGGCCAGCTACTGGTTATAACCAGGTTTCCGCTGGCTTCGGTCTCGTTGATGACGTTGCCTTCGGTGTCGACCAGAGCTGGCTGCACACCAAAAAACGGCCGGGTTGCACTTCCCGGCTTGAGCGCTGTAGCACCTGGCAGAGGGGTAATCATAATGCCGCCGGTTTCAGTCTGCCACCAGGTGTCAACAATCGGGCAGCGACCGTCGCCCACCACGTGGTAATACCACTCCCAGGCTTCCGGGTTGATCGGTTCGCCGACCGACCCCAACAACTTCAGCGAGGCGCGGGATGTTCTGGTCACGAAATCATTTCCCTGCCCCATCAGTTGCCGCAGAGCGGTGGGCGCTGTGTAAAATATGTTGACCTTGTGTTTGTCGATGACCTCCCAGCAACGGGAGGCGCTGGGATAGGTGGGAACGCCTTCGAACATCAGTGTAGTCGCGCCGTTGGTGAGCGGTCCGTACACAATGTAACTGTGCCCGGTGATCCACCCGACATCGGCCGTGCACCAGTAAATGTCACCATCGTGATAGTCGAACACATACCGGTGGGTCATGGCGGCCTGCAGCAGGTAGCCGCCAGTGGTGTGCAGCACGCCTTTGGGCTTACCGGTTGATCCGGATGTGTACAGAATGAACAGAGGATCCTCTGAATCCATCTGTTCCGGTTCGCAAACGTTTGCCTGTCCGCTCACCAGGTCGTCGTAATAAATGTCCCTTGCAGGATCCCATGCCACGTCTGCCCCGGTCCGGCGAACGGTCACGACGGTATGCACGTCAGGACATTTTGCCAGGGCAGTGTCCGTGTTGGCCTTGAGCGCTACGCTGCGTCCACCACGAATGCCTTCATCTGCGGTAATAACCACACGACAGTCGGAGTCGAGGATGCGGTCAGACAATGACTGCGGCGAAAAACCGCCAAACACAACGGAGTGAATTGCGCCGATCCGGGCACAGGCGAGCATGGCGTATGCAGCCTCCGGCACCATCGGCATGTAGATGCACACGCGGTCACCCTTTCGCACACCTCGAGCCTTGAGGCCATTTGCCAGCTGACAGACGCTGTCACTGAGCTGCTGGTAGGTAATGCTTGCACTGTCGGCCGGATCATCGCCTTCCCAGATGATCGCAACCGCGTCACCACGCTTCGCCAGGTGACGGTCGATACAGTTAGCGCTTGCGTTCAACTTTGCACCTTCAAACCAGCGGAATTCACCGTTGATGAAATCTGCGTGGCTGACGTTCGTCCACGGCGTGTACCAGTCGATGAAGGTCTCTGCCTGCTCAGCCCAGAACCCGTTCGGATCGGTGATCGAATGGGCATACATGCTCAGGTATCTGGCATCGTCAATCAGGCTGGAAGCGGCAGTATCTGTACTCACGGGATAGGTGGTCATCAGTTCTCTTTCCGGGCTTTAAGTTCGGCGTGAAAGTGGTCAAGCAGACCCTGGGTGGAGGCATCTTCGCCAACGCGTGGGTCGTCAGCCAGTTTGGCGAACAGCCCATCGGCGAGCTTCTTCCCCAGCTCCACACCCCATTGGTCGAATGAGTTTATGTCCCAGATGAGGCCCTGGCAAAAAACCTGGTGTTCGTAGAAGGCGAGCAGGTTACCGAGACTGCGCGGCGACAGATGATCGAGGACAATGGTTGTTGTGGGGTGGTTGCCGGGAACCGTTTTGTGCGGGTCGTCGGTGCGTGCACCCACTGCCATGGCCTGACTCTGAGCCAGGCAGTTGGCGATCAGCCAGCGATGTGCATCTGGCCTGTCGTGATCAGGACGGGCAGCGACAATAAAGTCTGCGGTGTAAGCCCGGGTTCCCTGGTGCAGAAGCTGGTGGTATGCGTGCTGCCCGGTGGTTCCATCCCCTCCCCAGAGAATGGCCATGGTATGCACACCGACGGGTGAACCATCGTGTTGAACCCGTTTGCCATTGCTTTCGGTTTCGAGCTGCTGAAGGTAATTTGGCAGCAGGCGCAGACGTTGATCGTAGGGCAACACGGCATGATTGTTGATGCCGAGAAAATTGTAGTTCCAGATCGCGAACACAGCCGCCAGAAGCGGCGCGTTATGTTCTGCCGGGCTTTTGCGAAAGTGCTCATCCATCTCGTGAGCGCCGTCAAGCAGAGCCTGAAACCCTTGAGGTCCCAACGCTAGAAGAACCGGCATGCCGACGGCAGACCACATGGAATATCGACCACCCACCCAGTCCCAGATGGCAAATGTGTTCTCACCTGCGATGCCAAAATCTGCCGTTGCCTCAAGGTTGCTCGAAACGGCGATAAAGTGGGCGCTGATTGCCTCAAGAGAGCCAGTACGTTCGACCAGCCAGTTGCGTGCGGCTTGGGCGTTCTGCGCAGTTTCAAGGGTGGTGAATGATTTCGACACAATCACAAACAGGGTGGTTTCCGGGTTCAGATGGCGGAGCACGCAGGCCATTGCCGACCCATCCACGTTGGCAACGAAGTGCATCTTCAATGCACTGCAGTGATGGTCGGCCAGGGCAGTCACGGCGAGTTCCGGACCCAGGTGCGAGCCCCCAATTCCAATGTGAACAACATCGGTGATGGCTTGACCGCTGGAGCCTTTCCATTCCCCACTGATAATCCTGCTGGCAAACGCCTTGGCTCGGACCAGTTCGCGATGCACAACATCTCCGATCGCAGGCGGTTGAGCGTTGGCAGGGGCACGCAAGGCGGTGTGCAGGGCGGGTCGGTGTTCGGTTGTGTTTACCACATCACCGGTAAAAAGCGCGCTGGTACGTCGCTTCCAATCGCGTTCCTCAGCCAGCTTGAGCAATACCTTAAGCGTTGGTGCGTCGATGTACTGTTTGGAAAAGTCGAAGGTCACCGGTCCGACCGTGACGGCAAACTCGTCAAAGCGGGCCGCTGAATTGATATGGTCTGTGAGCGGTATATCAAGGACTGTGCGTGCCAGGCGGCTCAGTTCCTTCCAGGCTTTCAGATCGGATGCGCGCAAAACTACCTCGGTGCCAGTGATCCTTTAGAAGAAGTATCGCATGTCCTACAGAAGTGTCGGGTGCGGATTGAAGTACTGACGCGTACCGTCCATGGCAAGAATCTGGTCAAGCAGTGCCTCGAAGTGACCGCTGTTGTGGGCGAAGTCGATCTCGGTTGCGTTCACGACAAGCAGTGGCGCGTCGTCGTAAAAGTGAAAAAATCGGGTATAGGCGTTAGCCAGATTTTCCAGGTAGTGGCTTTCGATATTCTGCTCAAAATCGATACCACGGCTGCGGATGCGGTCCATCAGCACACCCACGGGAGCCTGCAGGTAGATCACCAGATCGGGTTTCGGTGGGTGCAGAGCCAGGTTGTCGTGGATCTGTTCATACAGTTCGAATTCGTTTTCATCGAGTGTTGCCTCGGCGAAAAGGCGGTCTTTTTCGATCAGGAAGTCGGCGACCAGCAAAGGGCCGACCAGATCATTCTCGGGGAGTTGCGCAACCTGGGCGGCGCGATGCAGCAGAAAATAGAGCTGGGTTGGGAGAGCAAAACGGCGGCCTTGACGATAGAAACGGTGCAGAAACGGGTTGTCTTCCACCGGTTCCAGTAAGCGGGGGTATGCCAGCGTGTCGGCTAACTTGTTTGCCAGAGTTGTTTTGCCCACCCCGATCGGACCTTCCACAACGATGTACCGAGGCCATTCGTGACCCGCGACCTTACCGGCAAGAGCAGCACTGATATCGGATCGATTATCGGATCGTTGCGCGGCACTTTTCAGACCGGGCTTGGCGCGTGGTGTGGGCTCTACCGAGGTGGACATATTCGGCGATATCGAGAAGGGTCGAGCTATGATGACGAACGCTCTGGTTCGGTTCAACTCTCAGTTTTTTTGCGTCTGCGACGGCGCCGCTTTGGCGCACCCGACGACGCAGAAATCGGTAGTTCGGGAACCTGCCCATCATTAGCTTGCCCATCATCAGCTTGCCCATCATCAGCTTGCCCATCATTAGCTTGCCCATCATTAGCTTGATAGTCAGTCCACCACTTTGCCGGCTCAGCCAGGCTTTCGTCGCACTCTCCGCGCAGCACCAGGAAGTCGTATGCGGCGCGAAATCTGGGATGTGCCACCAGACGGCTCAAACGGCGCTTCTGGCGGGCTTCGAGATGCGGCTGCAGCATCCACACTTCACGGGCGAACTGCGAAAACCGTCTGGGGATCGACATGATTTCGCGCAGTTGTGCCAACGCGTCGAATGAAGCGTCGGAACGGGCTTGGGCAAGATTCCTGGCCTCGCCGTATTCCGAAACCCGGGCGCAGTAGTCGTCCCACAGCATCACCGCGAGCAGAAAGCCAGGGGTGACTGGTTTGTCCTGTGCGATCCGTGCATCGGTGTTTCGCATCGCATTGGTGACTAAGAGCGTATTGGGCGGTGTAGTTGGGAACAAGGCTGCGCGAATCGGTGTATTTTCGATCAGCTGCCACACCGCACCGGCATAACCTGACAAGAGCATTTTCTGGGTTTCATCGAACAGTCTTGCCGGTGCGATGGCAGAAAGACGTTCGGCTGCTGCTTCAGTGGCGGCAACGATGGGCGGGTCAAGATCGAAGCCGAGCTTGGCTTGAAAGCGGATAGCTCGAAGCAAGCGCACCGGATCCTCCTGCAGTCGCTGCACAGGTTCACCGATCAGACGAAGCGTTCGATTGCGCATGTCTTTCAGGCCATCGACAAAATCGATGACCTCCTCTGTCTCGACATCGTAGTAAAGCGCATTGACGGTGAAATCCCGCCTGAACGCGTCTTCTTCAAAAGTGCCGTAGACGTTGTCGCGCAGGATCATGCCGTCCGTGTCTTCATGACGGTCTTCATCGTCGCTCACGTCGTGCAGTTTGCGGAACGTGG
Organism: Pseudomonadota bacterium; assembly: GCA_027622495.1. Classification (GTDB taxonomy): domain Bacteria; phylum Pseudomonadota; class Gammaproteobacteria; order Pseudomonadales; family Azotimanducaceae; genus JAQBYL01. Next base: position 12,733 of record JAQBYL010000012.1, on the reverse strand, counting down.
TGACCTCAAATACTTTGCGACCATAGCGGACGTGGGCAATCTTGAATCGCCGACCGATCATGCGGGAACGTCTGAACAGATCCTTGATCGCTTCCGGCGTTGCGCTGGTTGCTACATCAAAGTCCTTGGGTTGCATGCCAAGCATCAGATCGCGGATGCATCCGCCAACCAGATACGCTTCGAAGCCGGCCTCGATAAGGCGATCAATCAGATCCAGCACGTCGCTGTCGATCCGTTCGCGGACAATGCCGTGCTGGTCAGCGTTGAGGCGGCTGGCAACGGCTGGTTTCATGACCACCTTAACTGCCTTCGGGCCGTCGAGGTCCGCGTTTGCGGGTTTTCTTGCGCGGGATGTTCAGGCGCTGGCGGCGTTCCCATAGGCTTTTCCGACTGATCCCCAGCTTTTGAGCCAGCTCGGTTTCAGTGAACTGTTCTTCGTTGTCCTGCACGAAACGGACGAAATAATCCTCTAATGAAGTCTGATCTGGATCGTCGATCACACCTGGCACTTCAGTCTGACTTGATTTTGGCTGCACGGCGAGAAGGTCCGCGTCGATCTCGCTTGTGTCACACAGAATGACCGCTCGCTCGATGGCATTTTCAAGTTCTCGAACATTCCCTGGCCAGTGATACTCATTGAGCAGATCGATGGCGGCAGAACTGAAAGCCATTGATCCGCGTTTGAGACGGGCACTGGTGCGGGTCAGCAGCCAGTTAGCCAGTTCGATGATATCGGTCCCCCGGTCACGAAGAGGCGGAAGCTTCAACGTCACAACATTCAAACGGTAATAGAGATCTTCACGAAACTGGCCAGTCTGCAGCAGATTCTCCAGATTCCGGTGGGTCGCGGCGATGAGCCGCACGCTGATTTTGCGGGTCTGGCTTGAGCCCACCGGGCGAACTTCACCTTCCTGCAGCACGCGAAGTAATCGCGCCTGAGCCTCCGGGGGTAATTCGCCGACTTCATCCAGAAACAGCGTACCGCCGTTGGCGGCATCAATGAGACCGCTTCTGTTCTCGCTGTGCCGAAGTGATCCGCTGTTGTGGCCGAACAGTTCCATTTCGATCAGCCGTTCGGGGATCGCGTTACAGTTCAGGGTGATGAGAGGGCGTTGATTGCGTTCACTGGCGGCATGCAGAGCGTGCGCGACCAGCTCTTTGCCGGTGCCGGACTCACCCTGAATAAGAACTGCTGATTCGGTGGAGGCGACTTTCTGCATGCGGATCTTCAGATCGGTCATCAATGCGCTCGATCCGATCATCGGAAAATCGAACGATGCCACGCGTTTGAGGCGTTTATGCTCGATGTGGGAAGCGGACCGTTCCACTGCCGCGATCAGCTCATCGCCTGTGATGGGATAGGTGAGGTACTCGCTTGCGCCAGCTTTGATGGCACCAACTGCCTGCACGATCGATGCGTTTGATGAATACAGGATGAGGGGAGGCAGCAGTTCGACATCATTGAGAAGCGGCTCGATAAAGTCGGCGTTGCTGATAACGCAGTCGACATCATCGATTTCAGCAAGCTGCGTCTGATAATCCACCTGATAACCACTTGCCTGAAGAGAGGCTCTTAAACTGTTCCCGCGGTTTTCGTCCGCATCGAAGAGGAGCAGTCGAGTCATGATGGTGGGTACTTCCTGATAAAGGCTCCTGGCCAGTCTGAATTCACAACAAGCGCGGATTTTCGGGTGTGGTTCCGCTTCTTGTCAATGCTGCTACTTTCGGGACTCGGTCGATGTCCCATCTTGGTGCAGCGGTTGAGAGTATGGTCGAAGGGTCGAGTTCTTGGTTCAGATCATCGACCCGTTGACCCAGTAAACCAAGGACCGCAATCAGATTGCTGCCAGCGCGTTCAGGCCTTAGAGGTGGCGCTTTGCTCTGTTTTGAAAGCTTGTGACCATCGCTTCCGACCAGCACCGGTATGTGCAGGTACTCGGGCGCCTTGAGCTTCAGCTTGGTCATCAGGAACATCTGTGCTGCGGTCAATTCTAACAGATCCCGTCCGCGAACCACGTGGGTAATCCCAGGCGCGCCATCATCCACTGCGGTGGCCAGTTGATAGGCGATCTGGCCGTCCCGTCGAACCACGATGAAATCACCGATTTCCTGGTCGATCCGGGTGGAAACCGGCCCTTGAATGCCGTCGACAAAATGGCAGATTGCGCCTTGCGTCAGAATTCGTCTGGCGGCATCGGCCCGGTAGGCTTTGTGATGCCGGCAGGTCCCCGGGTAGATGGGGTGAGATTTGAGTCTGGTGCGTGAACAGCGGCAATAGAACAGCAGTCCACGTCGTTCCAGGTCGGCGACGGCCTGCTGGTAACGATCCTGATGTTCGCTCTGGTAGTCGACCTCCCCGTTCCACCACAGGCCGTGCTGCTCGAGGGTTCGTAGAATGGTCCGGATGGCGCCCGGCCGTTTGCGGGGGGTATCCAGGTCGTCGACGCGCACCAGCCAGCGGCCGCTGCGATGATGCGCATCCAGGAAGCTTGCCACTGCTGCCATCAGGGATCCAAGGTGCAGTGGCCCGGTTGGCGACGGTGCAAAACGCCCGCTGACGTTTGCACTCTCACCTGCGGTCATGTCAGCCGTTTCAACCGCTGAGTTGACGCTCTTTGATCTCGTCAAGAGATTTGCAATCGACACACTGGCTGGCTGTGGGTCGCGCTTCAAGACGACGAAGACCGATTTCTACGCCACAGGTGTCGCAGTATCCGTAGTCATCTGCATCAAGGCGATCCAGAGTCTGATCGATCTTTTTAATCAGCTTTCGTTCCCGATCACGGGTTCGCAGCTCGATGCTGAATTCTTCTTCCTGAGTGGCGCGGTCGGCAGGGTCGGGAAAGTTCGCGGCTTCGTCCTGCATGTGGTGAACAGTACGATCCACTTCTTCCATCAACTCGTGCCGCCACTTCGCGAGGATTTCGTGGAAATGCGCAAGCTGCCCGGGGCTCATATAGACTTCGCGTTTTTTGGGTTTGTAGGGAGTAAAGTTCTTGAAGGGAGAGTCAACTGCCGTCTTGCTACGGGCTTTTGCTGCCATATTGGTCCTCTAGGTTTTTACCAAAGCTGAACTTTGTAATTCCTTTAGATCGATTCTACGATCCAACCTGCCCCGAAATCGGAGGGCGCGTAACCTACCAGAACCGATTCTCCGTGACTACAAGCACCTGGCAGGTTTTCAGGTTTTTTTTATCTGTTTTGAGATCTCAACATGTTTGCCGACCGAATTGACCGCATCAGCCCGTTCCGGGTGATGGAATTGATGGCCAGGGCAAAAGCGCTGGAAGCACAGGGACACCGGGTGGTGCATTTTGAAGTTGGCGAGCCTGATTTCGAAACTGCCGGACCGATCGTCACAGCCGGCCACCAGGCACTGGATGCGGGGCGAACCAAGTACACGCAAGCCCAGGGTCTGCCGGAGCTGCGCCGGGCGATATCCAGTTATTACGGCGCTCGCCTGGGATGTCCGGTGGACGAATCCCGAATAGTGGTCACTTCTGGCGCCAGTGCTGGTTTGACCATGCTCGCCGGCCTGCTGCTCAACCCCTTTGATGAAGTCCTGATCACTGACCCGGGCTATCCGTGCAATGAAGTGTTTATTCAACTGGTTGGCGCGGATCCTGTCCGTCTACCGGTTAGCGCCGAACACGGATACCTTCCTCTGCCCGCTCAGGTCGACGCGAGCTGGACGGATCGCACCAAAGGCCTGCTGATTGCGTCCCCGGCAAACCCCACAGGGGCCATGATTTCCGCGGCCGGGCTGAGAGAGTTGAACTCGGTTGTGGTGCAGCGCCAGGGATTTCTGATTCTGGATGAGATCTATCAGGGCCTGGTTTACGGCAGCAGTGAATTTTCCACAGGGCTCGCGGTTTGCGATGACATCTACGTGCTGAACAGTTTTTCCAAGTACTTCGGCATGACCGGTTGGCGGCTCGGTTGGCTGGTGCTGCCGCAAGAGGCAGTAGAAGGAGTGGTGAAGCTGGCGCAGAACCTCTACATATCGCCTTCTGCAATAGCTCAGTATGCGGCGTTGGCGGCATTTTCCGATTCTGCGCTGCAGATCCACGAGCAGCGACGCCTGGAATTTGCCTCGCGACGTGACCGGCTGAGTGATGGGCTGACTGAGCTCGGTTTCACGATCAACCTGCAGCCCGCTGGCGCATTTTATCTGTACGTGGATATCAGCCACACGGGCATGTCTTCGGTGGACTTCTGCTGGCGATTGATCAACGAATTTCAGGTGGCTGTGACACCAGGGATCGATTTCGGCGATTTTGGTGCGAAGGAGCATGTGCGATTTGCTTATACAGTCAGTGGACCGGACATCGACCTGGGTCTGGAACGCATTGCGCGCGCACTTAAGGCCTGGGCGTGAAATTTGACCCACCCCTTGCGCAGGGCGTGCTGGTTCGCCGCTACAAACGATTTCTGGCTGATGTCATCACACAGCAAGGCCAGGCGCTCACGCTGCATTGCCCCAACACCGGTGCCATGACAGGTGCCGATGAACCCGGCAGTGAAGTCTGGTATTCGGAATCTGCCAACTTGAAACGCAAGTACCCGCACACGCTGGAAGTAGTGTGTTCAGCGCGGGGCAAAATCGGCGTCAATACCCTGCGGGCCAACCGCTTGATCCATGAAGCGCTCCAAGCCCGGCAGATTGATTCGCTCGCAGGTTATTCGCAGATCAAGACTGAAGCCGCAATCCCGGAAGGCAACGGCAGATTCGACTTTCGCCTGACGGCACCCGCGCTGCCAATCTGTTACGTTGAAGTCAAGAATATGACGCTGGCGCTGGCTCACGGTCGCGGTGCCTTCCCTGACGCTGTGAGCGAGCGCGCCCTGAAGCACGTTGAGGCGCTTAAGGCAGCCATCGGGCGTGGCGAGCGCGCCGTTCTGCTTTTTTGTGTCACACACAGTGGGATTGATTTCGCCACCCCGGCCGATGAGATTCATCCGGCCTACGGTCAGGCGTTACGCGAAGCTTCAGCTGCAGGTGTAGAGATCCTTGCGCTGAAATTCAGCCTGACCAGGTTCGAATTCAAACCTGACCGGTTAGTGCCCGTTGACCTGACGCTCAGCTGAACCTTTTGAGGAGCTTTTGATAGGCCTCGACGTTCTGCAGCCGGGCGCCATAGCTCTGCACCAGTTCGGCTGCTGCGAAGTTACCGAAACGGGCGGCCTGTTTCTCATCCATTCCAGCTGCCCAACCATACAGGCAGGCACCCGCATACATGTCTCCCGCTCCATTGGTATCGATCGCTTTTACCGGATAACCGGGCACTTCAATGTGGGCATGGGGTGAGATCGCGACACTGCCTCTGCTGCCGAGAGTGATATTGGTTGTGTGGGCGATGTCGTTCAGCTCCTTGAACGCGATGTCCAGACGATCGGTCTTGGCCCAGGCCAGGGCTTCTTCTTCATTGCAGAACAGGTGTGTGACACCGTTCCCGAGCATCCGCGTCAGGTTGTCGCGAAAAAACTCCAGCATGCTCGGGTCAGAAAGGCTGATCGCCGTCTCGACACCGTTTTGCTCGGCGAGTTCACGGCAGGCAATTGCCGCTTCCAGGCTGATCGGTGACGAGCTGAGGTAACCCTCAACATAAAAATACTTCGCCCTGGCGAGCGCGGCTTCGTCGATTTCGTGATGGCTCAAGTGGCTCGATATACCCAGAAAGGGGTTCATGGTTCGTTCCGCGTCCGGCGAGACCAGGATCAGGCATTTACCTGAGGTTCCTTCCTCTGCGGCTGCATTGGGGTTGGTATGAATCCCCGCCCCGGCCATATCGTTGATGAAATAGCGCCCGGTCTCGTCGTCACTGACCTTGCAGGAATAGTAGGTGCGGCCGCCGAAACCCTGCACTGCCATCATGCTGTTTGCAGCAGAGCCGCCACTCATTCGCTCAGGGCTAAGTCCTTCGAGATCGCTGACCAGTGCAGCGATACGCTCCTCGTCCACCAGCGTCATGTGCCCCTTACTGATTCCGTGTCGAGCGAGAAAGCTGTCTTCAACTTTGAATTCCATATCGACAAGGGCATTGCCGAGCCCGTAGACGTCGTACATTTTTTACTTGTTCCTTACCAGAAATACCTGGATTAGAGAGATGCCAGGACGCGGTCGGCCGCGGCGATGGTGGCGTCGAGAACCTCCCGGCTATGCGCTGCACCCAGGAAGCCAGCCTCGAATGCTGAGGGTGCAAAATAGTAACCGGCGTCGAGCATGGCGTGAAAAAAGCGGTTAAAGCGTTCCACGTTGCAGTTGGCCACGTGATCGAACTCACTGACGCTTCTTGGTGCGTCAAAAAACAGGCTGAACATGCCGCAGACATGATTGGTGGTGAGGGCCACCCCGTGGCGTCTGGCCGCATCAGCCAGGCCTTTGACAAAGTAGTCGGTTGCGTCGTTCAGACGTTCATAAAATCCATCGTCGAGAGCGCGCAGCATGGTCAGCCCGGCCACCACTGCAAGTGGATTGCCTGACAGGGTGCCTGCCTGATACACCCTACCCTGAGGGGCGATATGCGCCATAATCTCGGCCCGACCACCGAACGCCCCCACCGGTAGACCGCCGCCAACGATTTTGCCAAGGGTGGTCAGGTCCGGGTGGACGCCATAGCGAGCCTGAGCACCGCCGCGGGCCACACGAAAACCGGTCATGACTTCGTCAAAGATCAGCACTGTACCGTTGTCATGTGTCAGATCGCGCAGGCCTTGCAGATACCCGGGCAGTGGTGGAATACAGCCCATGTTTCCGGCCACCGGTTCAAGAATGATTGCAGCGATCTGGTCTGGATACTGAGCAAACGCTTGCGCAACAGCATCCAATTGGTTGAACGGCAGGGTCAGCGTGGCCGCCGCAACCGCTTCGGGCACGCCGGGAGAATTGGGGATGCCTAACGTCAGCACGCCCGAACCTGCTTTCACCAGCAGCGAATCAGAGTGACCGTGGTAGCAGCCGGTGAACTTGATGATCAGGTCGCGACCGGTGTAACCGCGCGCCAGGCGGATGGCTGACATGGTGGCTTCAGTACCGGAATTGACCATTCTCACCTGGTCGATAGAAGGCACCATGCTGACAATCTGTTCTGCCAGATCGATCTCGATCTCGGTGGGTGCACCAAAGCCCAGCGCAATTTCAGCCTGGGCCTTGACCGCCTCCACCACGTCGCGGTTGCCGTGCCCAAGGATCATGGGTCCCCAGGAAGCAACGAAGTCGACGTACCGGTTGCCATCTACGTCGGTCAGGTGAACGCCTTCGCCCCGAGCGAAAAATACCGGTGTTCCGCCCACCCCTTTAAATGCCCGGACAGGCGAGTTCACGCCGCCCGGTATGGTCGCAGATGCACGTTTGAACAGGGCGTCAGATTTGGATCGATCCATTTAGAAGGGTTTCACAACAACGAGGATGACGATCAGTATAAGCACTACAGCCGGTATTTCATTGAACACCCGGTAGAACCGTTCGCTGTGCCTACTGGTATCGGCGGCAAAGGCTTTGATGATCTTGCCACAGTAGTGGTGGTACCCGATCAGCCCGACCACCAGAACGATTTTGAGCCAGACCCAGATCTGTGTGCTGAACGCGCTCCAGCGCTCGATGAGCGCCCAGACGCCAAAGATGAGGGTAATCGCCATGGAAGGGTCCATGATGACCCGGTAGAGCTTTCGTTCCATGACCTTGAAGCGATCTTTACCGATCTGATCGGTAGTGGTTGAGTGATACACGAACAGACGTGGCATATAAAACAGTCCGGCAAACCAGCAGACCACGCCGATGATGTGCAGGGCTTTGATCCATAAATAGCCGGTCACAACCCCACCTCCGTATAGTTATCGATGCTTTCCTGGGTGATCACGCCCATGACTGGAAAAATCATCGGGGCAGACATCCGTTGAACGCACAGCGCCTCGACTTCGCCCGCCGACAAGGCGATCTGCGCCTGTTCGACGGTTGCTCGAGCATCGATTCCAGCAACATCTTTGCGCCTGCCGGGGAGCTTGAGAAGATCGATTTCGTCCACATCTTCATGCTGCGTAAGAAATGCGCGCAAGTCTGCCGGAGTCAGCGCCGAACGCAACTGCCCCATGTCGTTGTCAACAATGATCCAGTGCGGGTTTTTTTCCAATGCGCGCTCAGCTTCCAGCCGGCTCACAATCTGCGACAAACGAACGAATTCGCGACTCATGATTGCCGTGACCCCGGCGTTCTGCAGGTGCAGGGTCATTGGCCCACGTGGATACTGCAGCCCCAGACTGTCCAGGGTCATCAGGTATACAGACTTGCTTTTGAATACTTCGCTTGCCATCAGCGTTGCAACCACAATGATCAGCATGGCAGGCAGGATCAGATGCGGGTTTGCGGTGAGCTCAAGAACCGCCATCAGTGCAGCGAGCGGCGCCTGCAGAACAGCCGCCATCATAGCCGACATACCGAGCATCACGTAAAAACCCACCGACGCTGCGTTTTCCGGTTGCAGTTGCTGGCCGATGATACCGACGATGCCACCCACCGCTGCACCGATAACCAGCGTGGGGCCGATCAGGCCCACAGGTAAACCAAAACCGACGGCGGCAGCGTTGGTGATGCTCTTCAGAATGACGATTGCGATCAGCGTGGTGAGCGTCAGATTACCCAGCATTGCCGCCGAGAGAGAGTCGTAACCGACGCCCATAATCTCGGGGGTGACCAGCGCCGCGGCTCCCGTTATTGCACCAGCCAGAGCAAAGCGGACCAGCACCGGCCAGTGAGAAAACCGAGCGAACCACTGTATGGTTTTGTTGAACGCTGCAGCCAGGCAGCCAATGATGACCCCGGCGAAGACAATGTATGGGACTTCAGCCAGGGATTGGATGCTGTCGGCAGAGACGGCGAAGGCCGCTTCGCTGCCAACAAAATAGTGACTTAAAAACGTTGAAGTCACCGCGGCGATGATGACCGGGAGAAGGCGGCCGATGGCGTATTCCATCATCACCACCTCCATTGCAAAGATCACTCCCGCGATCGGGGTGTTGAACGCACTTGCAATAGCAGCGGCACTACCGCACGCAACCAGCACCCGCATACTGTTGTTAGGCAGCTGAAAAGTCTGACCGATCAGGCTTGCGCTGGCCGCGCCGAGGTGAATCGCTGGGCCCTCACGGCCTCCTGAAACGCCGGAAACCAGGGCGATGATGCCGCCAAAAAACTGCACAACGGCGTTCTTCAAGGGCAGATGACCCTGATGGCGGGTGAGGCGTTCCATCACATGCACCACGCCGACCCGGCGCTCGGAAGGTCGCAGACGAAGCAGCAGCAGACCGATCAATACACAGCCAGTCAACGGATAGACCAGCCGGTAGACCGACGTCAGTTCTTCGAAACCCTCATTGCTGCCGAGCATCCAGATCAGGGCATAGTCGATCAACATGCGGAAAATGATGATCACTGCGCCGGTGATCAGACCCACAGCTACGGCCAGAAATGAGAGCTGCGGTAGCGCATCGACGGTCGCCAGCTGGCGACGAAAAAATTCGATCGAAAATATGCGGGGAGGAGTAATAGTCTTCAGGCCCAATCAATTGCATTAGTATATACGTTCACCTGCTCGCAAGAAGTTGAATGCTCGAAAAGCTCCGTCGGAACACAAAGATGGTAGTGGTGAACCGACACCCCGCCAGGCGCGGACTGATGTTTCTGGCGGTGCTGCTGGTGGCAGTTGTGGCCTTGCTGGGCGGTTACGCGATCGGTTTATACCAGGCCGGGGTGGACCATGTGCGGTTGACCGGTTTCGAGGTAACCAGTGTCGATGATCAACAGCGGATCATTGAGCTGAATCGCCAACTCGTCGATCTGAAACTGACGCGCAAGGTTGACCAGCAGGCGTCCATCGCCCTTCGTCAGACCATCAAGGATCTGCGTGATGACGTTGCCGTTCTGAATGAAGAGATCACTTTCTATCGCGCTCTGATGGATCCAGCCAGTCTGGATCAGGGATTGCAGATTGCCGAGTTCCAGATGCAGGCAACGGATACCGGTGTCGACTTCCGTCTGCTCCTCACGCATGCCTCCAAACGACGGGATCTGATCAAAGGCGTTGTTCACGTCGAAGTCCACGGACGTCGCTCCGATGAGCAACTAGTGTTGCTCCTCACAGACTTAGCACAGATGGAAACCTATCCTCTTCCCTTCAAGTTCCGCTACTTCCAGGATCTGTCAGGCAGTTTGTCTATGCCAGTGGATTTTGAACCGGACACAGTGGTTGTGACGGCTAAGCAGAGCGGTAATTCGGTTCCGGTGACAAAGGAATTTCACTGGTCAGTGCGGACAGGCGAAGAGGCAACCTCCAATGAAGCGAACCAAGATTGAAAAAGGCGTAACCCTGGTCGCGGCCAACACAGAAGTGGTCGGCGAAATTCACTTTGACGATCAGCTGTACATCAACGGTAAAGTGACCGGTACGCTGATTGGCGATGGTGGAGGTAAGGCGAGGGTTGTGATCAGCGAAGAAGGCTCGGTTGTCGGCGACGTGCGAGTCCCCAATATCATCATCAACGGCCGGGTTGAAGGCAATGTCTATGCTGATGTTCGGGTTGAACTGGCTTCAAAGGCACGTGTGTTGGGCGATCTGCATTACCGGTTGATGCAGATGGAGCTCGGTGCGAAGGTGGACGGGCAGATGGTGCATCAGGAGTCGGCGAGTGCGGAAGTGCATGCGTTTCCTGGTGAAAGTCGGATGGCGGACTAGGCCGCATCGCCCGCCGATGGCGAGGGCTTGACGCTGGTACCGATGCACCCGGAGAATGCGGCCTCACTTCAATAGGCTGCGCGAGTTAACCTTAAAGACCAGATATGGATACAGATATTCAATTCAGCGATGCGGCAGCCGCTAAGGTCAAACATCTGATCGAGGACGAAGGCGTGCCGGAATTGCGCTTCCGGGTTTTTGTCACTGGCGGTGGCTGCAGCGGTTTCTCGTATGGTTTTACCTTCGATGAGGCTACTGCGGAAGACGATGCGGTGGTTGAGAAAGATGGCGTGACGATGTTGGTGGATGTTTTGAGTTATCAGTATCTGTTGGGGTCGGAGGTGGACTACAAGGAGGATCTGCAAGGGGCGCAGTTTGTGGTTAAGAATCCTAATGCGGCGGCTACGTGTGGTTGTGGGAATTCTTTCGCAATCTGACATTTTGCTCCGTTCCCGCTCGAATCCAGACAGGTGTGTTTACTCGTTTCCCGCACCCGCGCCGATCGCTCCCCCGACCAGAGGTCGGACCGATTCCCTTGGTTGGTGAAGTTGCCCGAAGCGGTCAATTCATCGCGCTCGGTTGGCGCTTTTGACGGCGCGGAAAACGAGTGTGTGCGCCTGACCGGATACAAGCTGCCTGATTCCAAGATTCCAACTTTCCAAGGTCCCGAGACGCCAGGATTCCACGGTTACGGCTGTTGGTTCTGGATTGGGTGCGATGGATTGGGGATTGGGTCAGGCGGGGTAGATGGCACCGAGGATTCGGGGGCCGGTGGCGCCGGTGACTGAGGGGGCATTGCCGCTCAGGTTGGCTAGGGTTCTGCAGGCGAGCCAGGCGAAGGCGGCGGCTTCTATTCTGTCTCCGTCGACGCCGTGTTCATCGACGCTCTGGACCGGGCAGTTTGCGAGATCTGTCAGGTGTTGCATCAGCAGGGGGTTCAGGCGGCCGCCGCCACAGACCAGGATGCGGTCGGCGTGGTGAGACCAGGTGGTTATTGCTGATAGAACAGAGCGTGCGGTAAAGAGCGTGAGGGTTGCCTGCACATCCTCAGGCTTGATGGATTCGAATGAGCTGAGCTGACCGGTCAGCCAATCCAGGCGATAGTGCTCTTTGCCGGTGCTCTTTGGTGCCGGCTGATTGAGGTAAGGGTCGCTCATCAGGCCATTGAGCAACAGGTCATGGACCTGGCCAGAAGCCGCCCAGGCTGCGTCCACATCAAACGGTTGAGCCTTGTGCTCTGCAATCCAGGCGTCCATAAGCGCGTTGCCTGGACCGGTGTCGTAACCGCTGATCGTTCCCTTGCCGCTCGGTGGCAACAGGGTGATGTTGCTGATACCGCCGATGTTCAGTACCACGCGGGCTTCACGCTCGTGACGAAACAGAATTTCATGAAACGGCGGCACCAGCGGTGCGCCCTGTCCACCAGCAGCGATATCGCGGCGGCGGAAGTCTGCCACCGTGGTGATGCCGGTGATCTCGGCGATCCGGTTCGGGTCGCCAATCTGCAATGAAAAGGCGTTCGGCGCGAGCGGTCGGTGGCGAACGGTCTGGCCATGTGAGCCGATGGCCAGTACATCCTGTGCAGCCACTGAGTTTTGGGCGAGAAATGCGTTAATGGATTCGCCGATGAATTCGCCCAGCGCGGCATCGGCGCGACCCAGGTGATCGATGTTGTCGGCCCTTCGTTGACCAAGATCAATCAACGTATCGCGTAACTGCGCTGGGAGTGGAAGGGTAGCACCGGCAACAAACTCGGTGGGGGTGCAGGCTTCATCGAAGCGCACCAGAGCCACGTCCAGACCATCAACACTGGTACCTGAAATGGTTCCCAGGCACGTTGTTTCGGTCAAATCAATGTCCGACCGCCAACAGGTGCTGTTGTTTGTGGGCGTCCAGCAGGGTGAAAAGCGGTTCCGCCTGCTGTTGAAAACGGGGCTTTTCGGTGGCGGCGATGGGTTCCACGGCAGGTAGTTTGACCGTGCGTGGATTGTGATGAACCCCGTTCA
>JAQBYL010000472.1 GCA_027622495.1 Pseudomonadota bacterium | reverse complement strand
ACAAGCAGTTTGAAAAAACCGGAGATGAGCACTCCGCGTTGGCCTTCGGCCAGAGACTTCGCCGCGAGCGTTCTCTGGATAACGTACTGGTTAGTGCACCAGTAAAACAGATTTGCGAAGATCATGCCGGTGAACAGGGTCGCAAACGGCGTAGCATCGGTCGACGCACCAATAGCGTTGAGTTTTTCGGTGTGCTGGCTCAGAACCGTGTCCAGACCCTGCGCAATACTGCCGTCTCCCAGATACGAAAGACCGAACAGCGGAACGATTGCCCCAATGATCAACAACCCGAGACCATTGAATGTATCGGACACCGCCACCGCACGAAGGCCACCGAAAATGGCGTACGCCGCACCAATAAAGCCCACCATCAGCACAACCACCACCAGAGCGCTTTCATAGGTAATGCCGAGAAGCCCTGATACATCGAACATCTGCAGAATCGCGATGGAGCCGGAATACAGTATCGATGGGATTGTGATCAGACCGTAGCCAAACAGAAAAAGCACCACTGTCCAGCGCCGCACGGCGTCATCGAATCGCTCGCTCAAGAATTGCGGCAGGGTGGTGAACGCGCCCGCGAGATAGCGTGGCAGAAAGACCAGCGCCATAAGCAGGATGGCAAATCCCGCGGTGACTTCCCATGCCATGCTGGCCATGTTGAAGGCATAGGCGGACCCGTTCAGGCCAATGAGCTGCTCCGCCGACAGGTTGGTCAGGAGCAGTGACCCGGCGATGAAAACTCCGGTCAGACCCCGTCCTGCGAGAAAGTAGCCGTCACGGGTGGCAACGGTCCCTCTGGTCCTTATATAGGCAATCAGGGCGACCAGCAGCATCAGACCGATACAGGAGACCAGCGTGAACACGAGATCAACAGAATGCATTGCGACCAGCAAGCCGGGGCGTTGGTTATTCTGCCCGAGGTATATCGGTTATGTCATTCGCAGACCGGTCTTTAGTCCACGCCAAAAATTATTGAACAGATCTCTGCTTCCATCCAGAGTCATTGCATACTCACCGGGAGACAGGTTGGTCAGGGTAAGAAGGGAGGATTTCTCGCCATATTTCTGACTGGCAAAACTAACTGCACCGGGTCAACCTCGTTGCTGGTTGATCTAACCACAAACTGAAGCTGGTCGCTGCTCACGATTCGGACGGGTGAAGGCGCGGCCTTGACTACGTTCAGGCCTTTCGACTTGAGGAACCAGGCACGAACTTTGTTGGATGCTCTCTGCTTTTCCAGCGGACGGCCTTCATTGCCGTCTATATAAACGATGTTTCCAGAATACTCGGGCGGCCGGTCTGGCTGAATCTGACAGATCAGACAGCTGGCGCACAAACAGCGAAGATTGCGCAAATCAACCACATTCAGACCTGTTTGCACCGCTATAATCCCCACCCTCAGGACCAAGCCAGTTACGAAGGCCAGCTTTGGCACACGCACATTCAGATCACAACGAAAAGCTACTCGGCCGCGCCTTCGCGCTGATTGCCGGATTCATGGTCGTCGAAGTGATCGGCGGCCTCCTGACCAACTCGCTGACCCTGCTCGCAGACGCCGGCCACATGTTCCTGGATGCTACTGCCCTGGGTCTTTCCTGGTATTCCATGCGTTTGTCGCGCCGCGAAGGGGATGAACGCTTGAGCTATGGCTACCACCGTTTTCAGGTGTTGGCGGCACTGATCAACGGCTTGACGCTGGCAATTCTGGTTGGTTGGATTCTTCTTGAGGCAATCGAACGGCTGCGTGACCCGCAGCAGATGATTGCGCTGCCTGCAATGGCCATTGCGTCGGTGGGTTTTGTGGTGAATCTGGTGGCATTCCGCTGGCTGCACGGTGCCCATGAGAATGCCAATGTCCGCTCTGCGGCCCTACATGTTCTGGGCGACCTGCTTGGATCCGTCGTCGCGATCACGGCAGCAGTCGTGGTTTACTTTACCGGCAACACTGCGGCCGACCCGATCCTTGCCCTGGTAGTTGCGGCCATCCTGGGGCGCGGTGCATGGCGGGTCATCCGGGACGCAACCCACATCCTGCTCGAAGGTGTGCCGATCGGTATCGATCTGGCAGAAATTCGCGAGGTGCTGGCAAGTAAAGTGCCCGGTGTGATTGAAGTGCACCATCTGCACGCGTGGGCACTGACTGCCGAGAAACCGCTCGTGACACTGCATGTCAATGTCGAGCCACACCGCGACCTGCAGGAAACCGTTACCCGTCTGAAGTCGGTCCTGCTGACCGATTTCGACATCGATCACTCCACCATTCAAGTGGAGCACGGTCCCTGTCCTGACGACACGGATGTGGCTTCGCCAACACCACCATGCCTAAACCCGGCGCAACCGGCCTCACCCGCATTCGCCATGCAACCGTCTATTCCATTCAGGGATTGCGTGCTGCATGGCAGCATGAATCTGCCTTTCGTCAGGAAACTCTGCTTATCGCTGTGCTCCTTCCCTTTGCTTTTTTTCTGGGGCGTCACGCAACCGAAGTGGCTCTGCTGATCACGGTCCTTGGCATCGTACTGATCACCGAATTACTGAACTCGGCGATCGAAGCCGTGGTCGATCGGGTGAGTAGCGAACAGCACGAATTGGCTGGTCGCGCCAAAGACATGGGCTCGGCAGCCGTGGCGATCAGCCTGCTGCTGGCCGCCATTGTGTGGTCGCTCGTCGCACTGGACCGCCTGACGGCTTAAACGCGGGATCAGACCAGCGCTGGTCCCGGGTACTGCTCACGCAGAACACGTTTTAAGATCTTGCCGCTCGGATTGCGCGGGATGACGTCTATAAAGGTAGCCGCCTTCGGCAGCTTGAAATTCGCAAGCTTACCCTGGCAGTAGTTCAGCACCTCGGCCTCGGTCAGATCCGCATCGCGCTTCACCAGGATCGCAAAGGGGCTTTCACCCCACTTCTCACTCGGTTGACCGATAACGGCTGCCTCAAGAATCCCCGGATGAGTCATCAGGACTTCTTCGATCTCTGCCGGATAGACGTTTTCACCCCCTGAGATGATCATGTCCTTAATGCGATCGGCGATGGTGACGTAGCCTTCGGCATCCATGGTGGCGACATCACCGGTGTGCAACCAGCCATCGACGATAGTTTCGGCGGTTGCCTCAGGTCGATTCCAGTACTCGCGCATGATATGCGGACCGCGCACCAGCACTTCGCCAGCCTCGTCGGGGCCGCAGTCCAGCCCTTCTTCGTTGACGATTCTAATATCGGTATGAAAGAACGCCTGCCCGGTGGAACCCGGCTTGGACAGGGTATGGGCAGCATCCATCAGACACGCGGGACCACAGCTTTCGGTGAGCCCGTAGATCTGCAGCACATCGATACCGAGTTCGCGGTAGGCCTCGAGCA
>JAQBYL010000471.1 GCA_027622495.1 Pseudomonadota bacterium | reverse complement strand
CGAACAGGCCTACGGCTGATCAAGCGTCAGGGGCAGCGCCTCAGGCAGAAACGCCTCAGCAAGGGCCAGGCTCAGAGCACTGTCCACAAAGTCCGTCTGCAGTGGCGTTATATTGCTGGTCACCGCCACCACCACTCTCGCGAGCGGCAGAATCAGCAGGTAGGTGGTCCCGCCAACACTGCTACCGCCATGGCTCACATACACCTGCCCGTTTTCGCTGTTGTGTATTCTGAAACCCATGCCATAGCGCTGAGGGTTGTCTTCACCGTTGGCCAGCTTCTGCGGCGTCCATAACAGCGCTGTGGTTTGCGCAGACAACAGCTTGTTGTCAAGAAGACCATTCCCAAACGCCACCATGTCTGACGGTGTAGACAGAAAACCTCCACCAGCCCATTTGTAAGAATTGTTGACATCGGGCGCACGGATCAACACGTCATCGGCGAGAAAATAGAAACCCACCACGTCAGCAACCTCGCGGTCCTGATAGTCCGGCGAGGTATGGTTCATCTTAAGGGGCTGGAACACCCGGAAGCGCATGTAGCTCAGAAAGTCTTCGCCGCTGGCAGCCTCGATCGCCGCTGAGATGAGGTTGTAACCGTAAGAGCTGTACAGAAATGCCTGCCCCGGTTCAAACGCAAGCGGATCATCTTCGACCAGCCGAATCGCCTCGCGGACATTCGCATACTGCACCTGGTGAAAGGTCTCGTTCATGGTATTCAACAAACCCTCCCGATAGTGCCTGATCCCGGCAAGGTGACCACTCAGCTGGCGAACCGTAAAGTCGTATTCTTTCCGTGGAAAGTCCGGTACATAGGTCTGGTAGACCGCATCCAGATCCAGATCACCTTCTTCAACAAGCCTGCCAACGGCCGCCGCCGTAAAGGATTTAGAGACACTCCCGATCCGGTATTTCGAGTTCACCGTCGCAGGCACACCACCTGCGACCTCGGCGTAACCGTTGGCTTGCGCCCACACCAGGCGTCCATCCACACCCACCGCAACAGACAGGGACGGCAGGTGATAATCCTCATAGGCATGGTCCACCAGCACCCCGGCGACCTGTATCGCAGGACCAAAGTCAGTATCGACAATGCGCACGTCGCGCGGCGTCTGCGCATCGGGCGCGGTTTCTGCCGCGTACCACAGAACTGCCACTGCCGATCCAACCAGCGCCAGCACCATAATGAGCAGACTCAAGAAAAACTTTTTCACCAGATGGCCTCCTGTCATCGGCACGTTGATCTGAACCCGTGCCCGGATCAGACTAAGGCTTAAACCACATGATGTAGATAAGCGGGCGACAATGTCCATGATCCATATACCCAGCCCAGTTCAAGGCACCATCACCACAACGGTCGTGATGTTGCTGCTGGTGCTCGGTATCAGCGCAGGTGCCATGTATTTTTTCTACTGTCCGTGCGATCGCCTGCCTGGTGGCTGGCTGCTGGGCGAAGAAGTGTCTACACCCATCAACGACTGGTCATTTGCCAACGAGGCAGGTCTATGCCAGGTGCAGGTAGCCACGCCGCTGCCTCATTCAATCAACCTGAACTGCATGTCAGCAGACGGTGTGTTGTATCTCTCCTGCATGGGCTGCGCGGACAAAACCTGGTCAAACGCAGCAATTGAAAGACCGAATGGGCGAATCCGCATTGGCGAGCGGGTTTACGCGGTAGTGTTTACCCGGGTAACGGATCAGGCAGTGCTTGACCGCGCATGGCGTGCCCGGGCCACGAAGACCGGCTCTGACAACAAACGGCCTGAAC
This sequence comes from Pseudomonadota bacterium, assembly GCA_027622495.1. GTDB lineage: Bacteria > Pseudomonadota > Gammaproteobacteria > Pseudomonadales > Azotimanducaceae > JAQBYL01. The sequence continues at coordinate 1,599 of JAQBYL010000471.1, read as the reverse complement.
ATTGGTGGTCGTTTGAAGTGCGGTCGAATACGAATTCGTAGAGCTTGAGGTACTGGGCGAACCTGGATTCCACCAATCGCTGGCTGACATTGGCTGCAAACATCGCTGTGTTGCCAGTTCAGCCGGTAAGGCACACACTCCGCCCTGGCGCGAACGCTTGGAGATGAAACTACCAGCAGGAAAGAACTGATCATCGCCAAACCAGTTCTCACAAGACCAGCTTCTTAAACCAACAAGGGAGCGCTCATGATCCGTGACTCCTTCCGTACCCGTTCGCTGTTGTTCTTTCTTTGGGTCTCCACTTTAACGTGGGGAATAGGGCTCGGTGGCAAGCTCTTCGAATTATTCGTATTGATCCCGGCATGGGCTTCTGACCCACCAACTTCCCTGCTACTCCTGCCTTATGGGCCACAATGGCCCCTTGACCCTGGTGATTTCTTTCAGCCGCTGATGCTGATTATCCTCATAGCCTCGGTCGGAGGGTTAGTCAGCGGTTGGAACACACCGCGCACCTACAAGGTATGGCTCTGGGCCCCTCTCGTCGTCTTTGTGATAATAGGGGTCACAACAGCAACTATCTTCTGGCCCATGATCGCAGATCTCTGGGGAGCGAATCCGACGCAGACAACCCACCCGATCCTGGGTAACTCGGGTACAAGGCCCCTGGCAGAGGCAGCCACCATAAACCTCGTCAACCGATGGATCGTGTATGACTGGGCTCGCGCGGCACTTATCGCAGCAGGATTTTTCTGTGCAGTAAGAGCCGTAAGCACAACCGATCGCATTGGACCGGCATAACAAAGAGGCCAGACAGAACTTCAGTCTGATTGCGCAACGAGCAATGCCCGACCGATTTCATTTCGTAACATGCCTCTCACCCACAACACCGAGACAATCCCCATCAACACATTCGCAGCGGCGGTAGCTGCAAATATGCCAGGATAACCCCACAGCCGGTCCCCCAGAAAAGCCATCGGCACGTACAGCACCAGCATCCGGCCAAGCGACATGATCAGCGTGGGCATCGGCTTACCCAACGCGACAAAGGTGCTGCCGGCGATCATGGAGACGCCGAACAGGCCAAAGGTCACCGGTATGATCAGCAGATAGATATAGGTTGCTTCGATCACAGCAGGATCGTTGTTGATCAGGCCGACAATCTGTCGGCCGAACACTGCCAGCACAACTGCCGCAAGCAATCCCCAGCCGAAGCAGAATTGAAAACCCAGTTTTTGCGCTGTATGGATTCGATCAAACTGACGCGCACCCCAGTTCTGCCCAATAAAGGGTGCGGTACTGGAGGCCAACGCCATCATGATCATGGTTGCCAGCATTTCAATGCGGGATGCCACGCCGAACCCGGCGATCACTGCCGGGCCATAGGGCGACAGTAGAAACAGAATAATCGCCATCGACACCGGACCGATCAATCCCGACAAGGTGGATGGCACCGCAATGCGCAAGACCTCGACCCACGACCTCAGCACTTCGCTGATCACCGGGATTTTCAGTTCGATTAACTCCAGAGGGGTAAACATCACCACAACGGTGTAGATCATGGTTAGCGAACGAGAAATCACAAAACCCCAGGCCGAACCG
>JAQBYL010000470.1 GCA_027622495.1 Pseudomonadota bacterium | reverse complement strand
CACGCCGCTCAAAGATTACGTGGCCTTCTACACTGACCGTGTCGATCTGCGCATCGATGGTGTGCGGGTCGGTGAGACTGGTCCGGGCTGGACCGAATAACTGGACCGAGATAAAGAGAACAACATGAATCATATCGCGACGTTACCCAAAGACGACACGGCGCTGAAAAAAGCGCTCAAGGACGTGAACCTGCCAAATCTGCTGATGGTGATGACCCAGTTATCGGGAGACGAATCCTGGCTCACACCACGCTATCGGCCGGACCCGATCGTCACCCCGGAAGGCAGCATGTTCCCCGACGACAGCGGCGGCTACAGCGACGAGATCGCCGAAGAAATCCGCCAGGGGGCGTACGACATACTGATCAGACATCGCGACAGTGGTGCCACGGCACCCACGCCCGTGAGTGCTGCAGAACTTGCGCGGCTGATGTCATTTTCCGTATCTGAAGAAGTCCCCGTTGATCTTGCCAGCATGCTCCTAGAAGAGATGTGCCTGGTAGATCGCGACCAGCAATGGCAGAAACCATTGCAGGCCGCACTGAAAAAACGCAAGTCGGATCTCGATTTCAGCGCGATCGTCATCGGCGCAGGCATGTCGGGGATCTGCATTGCCGCCAAGCTCAAACAGGCAGGCATCCCGTTTACGGTGCTCGAGAAAAACGATTCCGTTGGAGGAACCTGGTACGAAAACTCTTATCCGGACTGTGGTGTAGATACCCCCAACCACTACTATTCCTACTCGTTCGAGCGTAATCCGAACTGGTCCGGTTACTTTTCCAAGCGCGATGAATTGCACGCCTACTTCAATCGCTGTGCCGACGACTTCGGCATACGAGAACACATCCACTTGCAAACTGAAGTTCTCTCGTCGAGCTACGACAGTGCCACGCACACATGGTCCGTCGAGGTTAAACAAGCCGATGGCAGTGTCGAAACCAGATCGGCGAACGTTTTGATTTCGGCCGTTGGTCAGTTGAACAGACCCAACACGCCGGCTATAGAAGGTCTTGAAGATTTCGCAGGACCACTCTTTCACTCAGCACGCTGGCGCCATGATGTGAATCTCGAGGGTAAACGCGTCGCCGTGATCGGTACCGGGTGCAGTGCGGTCCAGCTGTTGCCCAAGACTGTTGCTAAGGCGAGTCACGTCGACGTATTTCAACGCACCCCGCACTGGGTATCCCCCGCTCGAGACTACTATCGACCGGTGGAAGACGGGCTGATCTGGGCGTTGAACAACATACCGCTTTATGCCGAATGGCATCGCGCCCGCATGATCTTCGGTTTTGGTGATCGCAACTGGCCGGCGGTAAACAAAGATCCCGCCTGGCAGCATGGCGAGCGATCCATGAACGAACTTTCCGAAGGGATGCGCGAAGCTCTGATCACCTACATCAGTGACGAGCTTGGCGATCGGCAGGATCTGCTTGAAAAATGTGTCCCGGACTTTCCAGTCTTCGGCAAGCGGCTGATCGTCGACAATGGCTGGTATCGAACCATCTCGCAGGACAAAGTGGATCTGGTCACCACCGGCATCAAACGCATCACAACTCAGGGGATCGAGACAGTAGATGGGCAACTGCACCCGGCCGATGTGTTGATATTGGGCACCGGCTTTAAATCCAATCTGTTCCTGTGGCCGATGCAGGTAACAGGCCGCTCGGGTGTCCCTCTGGAGAAGCGTTGGGGCGACTACCCCCGTGCGTTTCGCGGTACCACCGTTCCCGACTACCCTAACCTGTTCTGCCTGTACGGTCCGAACACCAACATCGTGCATGGCGGCAGCATCATCTATCAGGTGGAATGTCAGGTGCACTACGTTATGCAGTGCATTACCGCCATGATCGAAGACAAGATCCTTGAACTCGAAGTCCGGCCTGAATCAAACGATGAATATAACGATCAGGTGCAGGAATTGAGCAAAACGCTTGCCTGGGGTCACCCCGGCGTCAAAAGCTGGTACAAGAACAGCCAAGGCAAGGTCGTCAACAACTCACCTTTCAGTCTGCAGCGGTTCTGGGAAGTTACCCACGATCTTGACTTGAGCGAGTATCACACCCGGGCTCACTAGGAGAACCCTATGGCAGAAAACACGGTTATCGATGGCGATGGTCACATCTGCGAACCTGAGATCGTCTGGACCGAATACACCCAGGCAAGCTTCAAAGACTCAGTGCTGCAGGTTAGAACCGAAGGCGAAGAAAGCTACCTTGTGGTTGAAGGCCGGCCTAGAAAAGCAGGCATTGGCGCCGGTCCCGCGGCAGCATGCATACCTGGTGGTATGGCGCCGGGTAAAAAACTGACGTGGAAGGATATTCTTCCTGGTAGTTACGACCCCAATGTGCGGATCAAAGTCATGCAGGAAGAAGGCATCGACCAGGCACTTTTCTTTCCCTCCATTCATTTGCTGTGGGGAGACATCAAAGACCCGCTGGTCGCGGCAGAAACCTGCCGGGCCTACAACAACTGGATGAGCGATTTCTGCAAAGCCGACAGCGCCCGTCTTTTCGGTATGGGCATCATTCCGCTTCAGGATGTGAATCTGGCCATCGCCGAAGCAAAACGACTCAAAAAGTTAGGGCTGCGCGGCTTTATATCCAGACCAGAACGATTTGGTGACCTTGCCCTGTACGATCCCGTCTGTGACCCCCTGTGGGAGGTCGCCGTGGCCGATGATCTGGCCGTGGGTATTCATGGCAGCTTCGGTTCACACATGCCGAGCTTCTCGAGTGGACGGTATCGCGACAACGTGTTTTACGACCACATGATCGCTCACCCATTTGGTCAGATGGCGGTGGTGATGGATATGCTGGCCGGCGGCGTTCTCGACCGCTACCCCAGGCTTCGGGTCGGTTTTTTTGAAAGCGGCCTCGGCTGGATCCCCTACTGGCTTGACCGGTTAGACGAACACTTTGAAGTGATGGGTCATCACACACCGTGGCTCAAGCGTCGGCCGAGCGAGATATTTTCGCAGCAGTGTTTTGTATCCATGGAGGCCGACGAAGCCAAAGGCTTGATCTGGATGCAGGAAAAAGGGCTGGGCCATTGTATTTTGTGGGGGTCCGACTACCCCCACTTCGACTCAACCTATCCGGGTGCTTACGCCGAAGCACAAACTACCTTTGCCACCTGTGCCGAGGGCACCGCAGGCAAGGTTGTGTACGCCAATCCAAAACGTTTTATGGGTCTGTGATCGTACGGACAAGAGGGAAAGCATATGCGATTGAAAGACAAAGTCTGCCTCATCACGGGCGCAGCACGCGGCCAGGGTGCCGCCGAGGCTCGCCTCTTCACCAACGAAGGTGCCCGGGTGTGGCTTACAGATGTGCTCGACAACGACGGTGAAACACTGGCCGCAGAAATC
>JAQBYL010000469.1 GCA_027622495.1 Pseudomonadota bacterium | reverse complement strand
AACAATGCTCAAACGCTGGGCCGCAGATTGCAGATTCTGATAACTGCCACCGTACTCGATCCAGTAACCAGACGGCACATCAACCCGTTGGGCGATAGCCTGCTGAACGTCAGAAACGAAAGACCCCAGATCACGACCACGCACGTTCGCAGTGACAACAACGCGGCGTTTACCGTTTTCTCGGTTGACCTGGTTGTATCCAGTGACGAGCTCAGTGTGGGCAATTTCGCCAAGCGGTACGAAACCACCGCCGTGCAGGGGTACCGGAAGATTCATTAACCCGTCGGGATCGGTGCGCAGCCGTTCCGGCAATCGAACAACGATGTCCAGACGTCGATCTCCCTCGTAGAACTGCCCCGCCACCATACCGTTCAACGCCGTATACGCAAGCGTTTGCAGACCGGCAATACTGATGCCGTAACGCGCAAGCGCGTTACGGTCTGGGACGATCGTGAGCACCGGCAGACCCGTTGCCTGTTCCATTGAAACATCGGCGGCCCCGGGCACACGACTCAAAGTTGCTTCGATCGTCTCACCAACGGCGATCAAGGTATCGAAGTCATCACCGAATACCTTTATAGCCAGTTCAGCGCGAACACCGCCAATGAGTTCGTTAAAACGCATCTGAATGGGTTGCAGAAACTCGTAACGATTGCCGGGTATGGGGGCGACCCGCTTTTCCAGATCCCGCACAATGTCTGCCTTTGGCTTGTTGGGATCAGGCCATTCAGCGCGTGGCTTCATGATGATGAAATTATCCGCCACGCTAGGTGCCATCGCGTCGGTCGCAACGTCACCAGTACCGATTTTGGTGAACACACTCTTCACTTCAGGAAGCTTCCTGATCTCGGCTTCTAACTGCTCCTGCTGGTGGACAGCCTGGCTCAACGAGGTCCCCGGGATACGCAAGGCATGCATGGCAATGTCGCCTTCATCGAGGTTTGGGACGAACTCGGTACCAAGCTGAGTCGCTAACCATCCACATCCAGCCACCAACAGCACAGCAAGGCTCACCACAGACCAGCGAAAACGAAGGGCTAACATCAGAACGGGCCGGTAGAGCGAACGGGCACCGCGGACTATGCCGCTCTCTTTTTCTTTGAGCGGTCCCCTGAAAAGCAATGCCACCGCGGCAGGCACAAAGGTCACAGACAGGATCATGGCGCTGATAAGAGCAATGACCACCGTGATCGCCATCGGGTGAAACATCTTTCCTTCGATTCCGGTGAGCGCAAAAATCGGAATATAGACGGCCGTGATGATGAACACACCAAACAGAGCCGGTCGAATCACTTCGCGCGTTGCGTTGAACACGAGCGCAAGCCGGTCGCTGAACACCTGAGTTGTACTGCCTGCCTGGCTCAACCGCCGCAGACAGTTTTCGACGATGATCACCGCCCCGTCCACGATCAAACCAAAATCGAGTGCCCCCAGACTCATCAGATTAGCGCTGACTCTGCTCTGCACCATGCCGGTGATGGTCATGAGCATGGCAATGGGTATCACGGCTGCAGTGAGCAGCGCGGCGCGGACGTTACCGAGAAACAGGAACAGAACAACGATCACCAGAAGCGCACCTTCGACGAGATTGGTTCTGACCGTTTTCAGCGTTTCGTCAACTAACCCGGTACGATCATACACAGCACTTGCTTTAATCCCCGGCGGCAGGCTGGCCTGGACTTCGGTCAGCTTCTGCGCAACTGCCATGGCGACAGCACGACTGTTTTCACCGATCAGCATGAACACAGTGCTCATCACCACTTCATGGCCATCCTGCGTGGCGGCGCCGGAACGGAGCTCCTGACCAAAGCTCACTTGTGCGACGTCTTTAACGCGAACCGGTACACCGTTCGTTTCGCGAACAACGATCAATTCAAGATCACCAAGCCCGTCAGCCTGCCCGGGAACCCGCATGAGCCATTGAGAGCCGTTGTGCTCAATAAAACCGACCCCCTGGTTTGAGTTGTTTCGTTCGAGTGCGGTAACGAGGTCTGCGTAAGTCAGACCATACGCCAACAGCTTAGCGGGCTCGGGAGTAACCAGAACTTCCTTCTTGAACCCGCCAATCGGGTTGATTTCAACCACACCAGGCACGCGCAGAAGCTGCGGTCGGATGATCCAGTCATGTGCGGAGCGCAAGTCTGTGGGGGTAACTGGTGTTCCGTCTGAGTTGACTGCACCCGGTTCGGCATCAACGGTGAACATGAAGATTTCACCAAGGCCCGTCGCAATGGGACCCAATGCAGGTTGTAGTGATGCTGGCAGTGACGCCTTTGCTGCATTCATCCGTTCGGCAACCTGCTGTCTCGCGAAATAGATATCGGTGCCTTCATCAAACGCCACCGTGATCTGCGCAAGACTGTAGCGCGACACCGATCGGGTATAAGCGAGCCGGGGTATGCCGGCCATGGCGTTCTCCATCGGATAGGTCACCCGTTGCTCAACCTCGAGGGGCGTGTATCCGGGCGCTTCGACATTGACCACCACCTGCACATTCGTGATGTCCGGAACCGCGTCAATCGGTAACCGGGTAAAATTCCACAAGCCGAGCCCAATGAGGAGCAGTACCACGAACAGCACGAGCCCGCGGCGGGAAAGCGATAGTCTGATGATGTATTCCAGCATGATCCCGCCTTCAGTGATCGTGCGAAGCGCCGGTCTTTTCGATGTCGGCTTTTACAAGATAGCTGTTGGCGCTGACATACCGTGCGCCAGCCTCCAATCCGCCGAGCACTTCGACCCACTGCACATCCTTTCGGCCCAGATCGAGCATGCGTACTTCATAGGTGTCGCCAATCTTCTCGAACACAACGTCAAATTGACGGAACGCCTGTACCCCGGATCGCCTCACCGCCAGGGGGACAGCATGTTCCGCAACCTGTATCTCGCCGGTAACGTAGCTACCCGGCAGAAATGCACCATCTGAATTATCGAGCACCACACGCGCAAGAACAGACTGGTTAGATTCCGCGTTGGGGTTGAGCCACGCGACCTTTCCTTCGCGGTTTGTCCCCGCACCATCAGCAGCGCTAACAACAACCATCGCCCCAACCTGCACACGCCGCCGATCCGATGGAAATACCGCCAGTTCGGCCCAGAGCGCTGAGGTATCTGTGATTGTGAAGAGCGGTCGCCCAGCCGTCTGCTCACCCGCATTTGCCACCCGATTGGTGATCACGCCCCTGATCGGCGCGGTCACTGAGTACGGAAGCAGGCTTTCGTTACTTTCAATTTCTGCGAGTACCTGGCCACGCTCAACCACACTGCCGATCGACGCATAGACCGATTGCACTACCCCTTCGAAACGCGCGCTGACAACACTCACTTTTTCCGGCATCGCCATAACACGACCATACACGTGCACCGTCTCGCGGATCGTCACCGGC
>JAQBYL010000468.1 GCA_027622495.1 Pseudomonadota bacterium | reverse complement strand
CTGCCCCCTCAAATAAACTGTTAGTCGGCGTGAAACCCAGGCGTTTTGCCAGCGCAACGGAGGGCTCATTGCGAGGTTCGATGTAGGCTTCCAGCTTGCGTGCGCCGCTTTGTTTTCGATGCCAATTAATTGCAGCGCTACAGGCTTCATACATGTAGCCGCGACCCCAGCGGGCAGGCAGCAGATGCCAGGCGATTTCGGCGGTGGGTCCAAGCCGGTTGAAACCCACGGTGCCGATGAATTGCGCTTGCTCAAAGATTGACCATCGAAAACCTGAACCTTGAGCCTGCCTTATCAGCCAGAAGTCGATGATCAGGTCAGTCTGGTGCGGTGATGTCGCGGGCATCGGGATGAGATTCCCTTCAGCGTCTCTGGCTTCGCCTGAGTAACGGCTGACGGCTGGATTGGACCACAGTTGGTACATACCGGCGCTGTGAGCCATGGTGAGCGGGGCCAGAGCGAGCCTTGTTGTCGTCAGCGTCGGAATGTCGATGGCCTGATCCTTAAGTTGACCACGAGGCGTGATCAGCAGCGGGTGAATGGAGGTCGTGTGCCGTAGCTCAGCCAGCGCCATAACCATTCAACAGGACCATAGCGGTAACGCTGCAACCACTGTGGGCTCAACCAGAGTTGCACGAGCCAGATGGCCACGACGATCAGATACAGGGTCGCACGCTGCAGTTCGTTGACCAGGCTCATACCCGCACCGGTAAAGATGAACAGGCAGATCAGGGAATGCATCAGATAGTTGGTCAGCGCCATGCGGCCGACTGCTGCCAGACGTGCACGCAGTCCCGGCAGCAGGGCCGACTTGCAAATCAGCATGACCAGACCCGTATAGCCGAGCGCCATGCCCAGCCTCCCCAGATGATAGGTGACCTGAAAATAGGGGAACATCGCAAGCAGATCGAAGTCGGTGGTGAATGCTCTGGCGACTTCAAACCCGTTGATCGAAAGACCGGCGGCAAACCCGCCTACCGTCAGCCTGCCGTAGAAGGCCAGCGATCGTGAGGCATCGAGAACGCCGTATTTAAACAGAGCCATGCCGAACAGCATCATGACCAGCGCATCCCAGAAGAGAATGGCGGGGACGACAAAACTGAAATACTCGATCAGCGTGCTCTGTGTCCAGATAAAGGCGGTGGAATAGCTTTGCCGCCGTGCGGTGAGTTCTTCGTGGATCGCTGCAGGCTCGCCCAGAAAGTCGGCTTCGAAGTCCTGCCACGCCGCCGCGTACTGCGCTTCTTCTGCGGTGATGCTTTCTCCGGCAGCCATCGTGTGGGCGTAACCCCGTGCGAAACCCATCGACATGCCCATCACCCCGGCGTACAGACTCAGCAGCGCGAGCATGAGGCACGCAGCGATGAGCAAACGTCTGGGGCTGACATTCCGGGCCAGGTACAACAGTGCTCCGCCCATGGCGTACACGGTGAGGATGTCGCCCGTCCACAGCAGCACAAAGGCGTCGATCAGGCCGAACACAAAGAGCCATAACTGGCGCTTGTAGTGGACTACGCCTGCTTTCGCGCTCAGCCCCGTTGTGAACAGAACCACGCCTGCGCCAAACAGCATGGAAAACAGGCATCGCATGGCGCCTTCGAAGAGCACATCCACGCTCGCCCATACTGCGAGGTTAAAGTTGAAGCCCAGCCCTTGCGGGCTGCCGACGAGCGGATTGAAATAACCGTTGGAGGCCAGGCCAAAACCGAGGATGTTTAAAAGCAGTATGCCGAGCAGAGCAAAGCCACGGATGACGTCGAGGGACTGGATTCGATCGCTTTCGCTGACAGGTGCGGCTGTGGATGACATACGCACGACAATAGATGGCATAGCGGTAAAGTGCCAGGGTAAAGCGCTGGTGTTTCCGCACAGATTTTCAACCTTAAATTTCTGCACATCTCAAGCTGTATTCGCGTTCCGTCCCGGCTACTCTGTCTGCAGATGAAAGCCCGTTTGCCGGTTTGTGTTGTCAGGCAGCGCATGTTCTAAGAAATTGCGGTGAGGTAGCAATGGCCGAAGTGACCCAACAGGTTTCTACACGCACCAGGATCTCCTTCGGTGTGGGTTCAACGGCTGAAGCCATCTGTCTGTATTCGTTCGGTCTGCTGTCGATGCTCTACTACAACCAGGTGCTTGGCTTGAGCGCTACCCTGGCTGGTCTGGCGCCGACGATTGCCCTGATATTTGATGCGGTCTCGGATCCATTGATCGGGGCCTGGTCGGATCGATTCAAGTCTGTGAGGTGGGGTCGGCGCCACCCGTTCATGTTTGTTGCGCCGCTGCCGATCGCGCTGAGCTTTGTCGCCATATTCAACCCGCCCGAAAGTCTGGAAGGCGTTTCGCTGTTTCTGTGGTTCCTGTTCTTTGCTGTTTCACTGCGCACGTTCATGACCTTGTTTCACGTCCCGCACCTGGCCCTGGGTGGCGAGCTGTCGAGCGACTATCTCGAACGCACAAAGATCATGAGCTACAACAATTTCTTCGGCTGGATTGGCGGGGCGGGTACGCACTTTGTGTCTCTGACCTTTGCGTTTGCAGCGACGGCAGAATTTGCCAATGGTCTGCTCAACCCGCATGCATATCCGGTGTTCTCAGTCACAGCCGGTTGTCTTGTGTTTGTTGTGCTTTACGGTTCAGCCTGGTTGACGCGTGATCAGATCCCACGCCTGTACCAGCCCACCGAGACGGCCGAGAAATTTTCGTATCGAAACTTCATAAGTGACATTCTCGCGGTGCTCAGGAATCGCAATTATGTATTCCTGCTGGTCGCCCTGTTCATGCTGAGCATCATGATCGGCATGCGGACCGCCTTTAATCTGTACATGACCACCTACTACTGGGAGTTGCTGCCGGCACAGATCGCCTTGTTTGTAATTGGTTCGGCGATTGGTTACTACTCAGCCTTTGCATTCACCGCCCCCCTGCATAAACTGTTAGATAAACGCAGCACCATAGTTGCCTCAGCGGTGCTGCTTGCGATTGTTCCTGCGTTGCCCGTGCTGTTACGAATGGCCGGCTGGTTTCCCGACAACGGCCATCCGTCGCTGCTGCCGCTGATGATTCTGTTCTCTGGTTTAGGAGGTGTGTGGGGCGCGGTGCTCAATATCAGCGTCATGTCAGCGCTGGCCGATATCGCCGATGAGAACGAACTGCTCTATGGCCAGAGACAGGAAGGCATGCTCTATTCAGCGCGAACGTTCTTTGCCAAAGCCGACAATGCTCTGGGTCACTTTGTTGCCGGTGTCACGCTCGATCTGATTTCGTTTCCGGTCAAATCCAGACCAGGCTCGATCGACAGCGAGACGATCTACTGGCTCGGTATTGTCGACTCTCCGGTCACCATCGTGCCTGGGCTCATTGCCGCGGCGATCTATGCCGGCTATCGCATCGACCGCAAA
>JAQBYL010000467.1 GCA_027622495.1 Pseudomonadota bacterium | reverse complement strand
CTGATCCGCACGCTTTCCACCGCCGCTGGTGGGGCCTTTGCGGGTGTCGGCGGCGCGTATCTCTCGCTGTTCTATCCGGGCAGTTGGAACGAGGGCATCTCCTCAGGTCAAGGCCTGATGGCCGTAGCTTTGGTGATTTTCGCCCGCTGGAACCCGATTGCCTGCTTTGGCGCGGCCTTGCTGTTCGGGGGTGCCGGTGCGCTTGGCCCCACGCTGCAATCGGTCGGCATTTCTGAGGGCTATTACCTGTTTTTCGCCGCACCCTACGTCCTGACGCTGGGTGTGCTAATTGCAACATCCTCGCCCTCACGGGCGATGACAGGCGCGCCCGGCGAACTGAGTATCACCAAATAGGAGAATGACATGAACGGTCTCGGAGGTCTGAACAAGTCGCCCAACGGCGTGGTCATTGGGTTGGTGCAACTGAAATTACCACTTGTCGTGACGCCTGAAGATCTCGCCGCCCAAACCGCGCGAATCGTCCAGATGACGGCCAAAGCCCGGCGCAACATGGGCACAATGGATCTGGTGGTGTTCCCCGAATACGCGCTGCACGGGCTGTCGATGGACATCAACCCCGCCATCATGTGTACCATGGATGGACCAGAGGTCGCGGCCTTCAAACAGGCCTGCATCGACAACGACATATGGGGCTGCTTTTCGATCATGGAAAAGAACCCTGGCGGGATGCCTTGGAACACAGGGCTGATCATCGACAACGCGGGCGAGGTGCAGCTTTACTACCGCAAAATGCACCCGTGGGTCCCGGTCGAACCATGGGCCCCCGGCGATGGCGGTATTCCGGTCATTGACGGTCCAAAAGGCTGCAAGTTGTCACTGATCATCTGCCATGACGGCATGTTCCCTGAAATGGCACGAGAGGCGGCCTATAAGGGGGCCGAGATCATGCTGCGCACAGCAGGCTATACCGCACCGATCCGCGACAGCTGGAAATTCACCAATCAATCCAATGCATTCTGCAACCTCATGGTGACGGCGAACGTCTGCATGTGCGGCTCTGACGGGACGTTTGACAGCATGGGCGAAGGCATGATCTGCAACTTTGATGGCTCTGTCATCGCCCACGGCACATCGGGCCGTGTGGATGAAATCATCACCGCCGAAGTCCGCCCCGATCTGGTGCGCGAGGCGCGGATCAACTGGGGTGTGGAAAACAACATCTACCAATTCGGCCATCGCGGCTATGTCGCGGTGACAGGCGGCGCGCAGGATTGCCCCTACACCTATATGACCGATCTGGCCGCAGGGCAGTATCGCCTGCCATGGGAGGATGAGGTGAAGGTCACCGATGGCACCGGCTTTGGCTTCCCCGCACCGACCGCCCAGTTCAAAGCAACACCGGAGGCCGCAGAATGAAGCCGACCCCTACGTCTGGCCCTATAACGGCGATCTGCGTCCCGAAAATACAGCGCTGATGATTATCGACATGCAGACCGATTTCTGTGGCGAAGGCGGCTATGTCGACAAGATGGGCTATGACCTGTCGATGACCCAAGCGCCGATTGAACCCATCAAACAGGTGCTCGCGGCAATGCGGGCCAAAGGCTACCACATCATCCACACCCGCGAAGGCCACCGGACCGACCTTGCCGACCTGCCCGCCAACAAGCGGTGGCGCAGCCAGCAAATCGGGGCGGGCATCGGTGATCCCGGCCCTTGCGGCAAAATCCTGGTGCGCGGAGAGGCCGGCTGGGACATCATCCCCGACCTGTACCCTATCAACGGTGAGCCGATCATCGACAAACCGGGCAAAGGCAGCTTCTACGCGACCGATCTTGAGATGATCCTGCGCACGCGCGGCATCGAAAACATCATCCTGACAGGCATCACCACCGATGTCTGCGTGTCCACTACCATGCGCGAAGGCAATGACCGGGGTTTTGAGTGTCTTGTGCTGTCTGACTGTTGCGGGGCGACGGACAAGGGCAACCATGACGCGGCTCTGAAGATGGTGACGATGCAAGGCGGCGTCTTTGGCGCGGTTAGCGACAGCGCGACCTTGCTGGCGGCACTCGCATGAAAACGGAGGCCATTGGCGTCGAAACCTTGCATATGACCATGAAATTCGGGGCCTTTACGGCGCTGGATGATTGTTCGATCCACGTCAAACCCGGCAGCTTTCATGCGCTGCTGGGCGAAAACGGCGCGGGCAAATCGACGCTCGTGAAATGTATGATGGGGTTCTACCACGCGACCGATGGCCAGATGCTTGTGGACCACAAAGAGGCCCGTATCACCGATCCAAAGGCTGCCCATGCGCTTGGCCTTGGGATGGTCTATCAGCATTTCACGCTGGTCCCTTCGCTGACCGCGGCCGAAAACCTCGTGATCAGCCGTGAAGATGCGCCGCGCGTGATCGACTGGCGCAGCGAACGCGCAGCGCTGCAAGACTTCATGGCAGACATGCCTTTTCAGGTCCCACTGGATCAGCCTGTCCGAGCACTTGCGGCGGGTGAAAAGCAAAAACTTGAAATCCTCAAACAGCTTTATCTGGGACGGCGCTTTTTGATCCTTGATGAACCCACATCCGTGCTGACCCCCGATGAGGCGGATGAGGTGCTGGACCATGTGCGCAAGCTGTGCGAGGCGGAAACAATCTCGGTGCTGATGATCACCCATAAATTCCGCGAAGTAACCGCCTACGCCGACGAGGTTTCCGTCCTGCGACGCGGCAAACTGATGGGCAGCGGCAGGGTGAGCAACCTCAACCATGCAGATATGGCGGCGATGATGATGGGCGACGCAACCTTTGCCGCCCCCAGCCCGCGTGTGTACACGGCAGGCGACCCAGTACTGCAAGTCCAGGATGCTCGCACGCAGGACCGCTCCGGCCTGAAAGAGATCTCCATCGCCGACCTCACAGTGCGGGCCGGTGAAATTGTCGGCATCGCAGGCATTTCCGGCAATGGCCAGATGGAACTGATGGAAATCCTCACCGGCCAGCGCAAGCTGGACAGCGGCACAATCCGCGTCAAAGGTGCTGACTACGGGGCAAGTCGTCAAGAACAGCAGCAGGCCCGCGTCCGTTTTCTGCCAGAAGAGCCACTGCAAAACGCCTGCGCCCCGCGCATGTCCGTCACTGAAAACATCGCCTTTCGCAGTTTTGATCAAGGGCGGTTCTGGCTCTCGCCAAGCGCAATGCGAGCCCGTGCTGGCGAACTGGTGGCAGCCTTCAAGGTCAAAACCGCCTCGCTTGACAGTCCGATCCGGTCCCTTTCGGGCGGCAATATCCAAAGGGCCGTTCTTGCGCGGGAACTGTCGGGCAAGGTTGATCTGCTGGTCATCTCAAACCCCTGTTTCGGTCTGGATTTTGCCGCTGTCAGCGACATCCGCGCTCGCATTATGGCCGCGCGAAATGCACATGCGGCGGTGCTGCTCATGTCCGAAGACCTTGATGAAATCATGGAAT
>JAQBYL010000466.1 GCA_027622495.1 Pseudomonadota bacterium | reverse complement strand
GTCTTGGTGGATCCCTCTTTAAATGGAATCCCGGGCACAAGATTGGTTTTGGCTATGTGCCTACCTCGCTCAACGTTCTGGATATCGTCAACGAACGCGGCAAGGCTTACCAGGCTGAGGTGGTCAGGTGTGTAACTAAAATTGGAGCGCAGTCGGGTTAGCGTTGACCTTGAGATCTACGTCGGCACGTGCGTTGTAGTCACTTCCGCAAGGACGCGATCTTCATCCCCGACTTCGGCCTTCTATGACATCGTAGACAATCTCCAGGGCCGGGTTAGACTCACGGTTTTGAGCATATCTGGTCTCACAACAAAAACCACAGGGTGCCACATGCCATGGCCAGTCGACGCAATGCAACTCTGGCGATGGGTCTCGCAGCGGGAGTTGGAACCATGACGCTGTTCCGTGCCAATCACACACTTCCCCCCACAGATGGAACGGCCGAAGAGCGCTTCCGGATTCTTCAGGACCAGGTTTTTAACGGCCTCGGTGTATCGCACGTATCGAGTATCCATGAGTTAACCGGACCCCCGGTACGGGTACACGTTGTTGAAGCAGGCCATTGAGCGCGTCAGGTCGTTCCTGCAGGGGTAAGAATATTGCAACTGCTTCGGGACCACCTTCAACAGAGGATGGGATCGATATGTCGGTGTTTAAAGGCTGATGGTCGAGGCGAGGGGTTATTCGCCAACCTGGGGATGATTAAGGCGCTCACCACGCTGAGCCATGTATGCACTGGGGCTTAATGGATCAGATGAGCCTGATCGTAGAAATTGCACTCCGCCAAGACATCCACCCAGTCGACGTCAGCCGGGTTATCGCTGGTCTGACGCTCGACGACCCGCAGGGCATGCTGGAATCTGGTGACGCGGGAAAACTGCTTGGCGCCGAGACCAACTGAAGTCCGGAACAACTCATTAAAGCGACGGTGGCTGTAACCGGAATCCAGCCCGTGTACCGATCACGCTTTCGAGGCTCACAAGTTGATTATTCATTTCGCGCATTGCAATCGGCAGCAGTGCGCAGGCACCGCCTGGCTTGAAGTGCACACCCAGGGTTTTGCCGCTGCGGTTGTTGTCGATGGCGAACGGCATTGTGTGCACACCACACAAGATCGGGCCAGTGAAGCTGATTGAACGATGTAAGTTGTCGTGTGCGAACACGGCAATCCGATCTTCGTCCAGATCACCTCAACGAAGCGATTGAGCGGTGCCGCTGGAACAACCATCTTCATTGCCGTTGTTTAGTCATTCCGCGGGTTCGATCATCGCCAGATAGCGCTTCTGCATCTCGTCCACGCTGACATCTTCCACCGAGTGGCCGAGCATCCAGCGATACCCAAACGGATCGCGCAACGAACAACTTCGCTCACCGTAGAACTGATCCTGCGGTTCACGCTCGGCGATTCCACCAGCCGCGAGCGCAGCCTTGAACATGTCATCAGCGTTATCCACGTGCAGATGAATACTGACCGGCGGGATTTCACCCGTCTTGGGCGCGCTGAACCCGACCTCAGGGAACTCTTCTGCCAGCATCAGGATGTTGTTCCCAAGGTACAGTTCCGCGTGACCAACGCGCCCATCGGGGCTGGTTAGAAGATAGTGCTCGCGCGCACCAAAGGCGCTCTTGTAAAAGTCGATTGCTTCCTTAACGTTCTTGACGCAGATGTACGCGTAGACCTCGTGTATAGCGTTACTCATGTTTGCGACTCCTCGCTTGATCTCGAGGTCAGATTACCTGCGCAACCGCGGCCGGGTATTGTAGAAAATTGACCTCAGGCGAAGTTACAACAGCTCTTCGGCAAAGAAACGCAAGGTGGCCACATCGCCGGTCCCGACGTTCAACTGGGTGACGGGACTGTCTTTCCAACCCTGCAGGCGTTCACGGATGCGTTCTTTCGGCCCGCACAACGCGATTTCATCAACCAGTTGGTCTGGCACTGCTGCAAACGCCTGTTCGCGTTTGCCAGACATAAACAGATTCTGGATCTCATCCGCCGCGTCACCAAAGCCCATGCGACTCACATGATCCTTGTGCACGTTGAAGGTTTTCGCGCCCATGCCACCAACATAAAAACCAACGTTCTGCTTGATCTGTGCCCGCGCCTTGTCCACGTCATCATCGATTACCACCGGTACCGCGGCCGCAATTTCGAAGGTCGGTGACTTGATGCGCATGGCGTCGGCGTACTGCTCGTTCATGCGGTAGGGCGACAGGAACATGGGTATCCAGCCATCGCAGATCTCGGCACTCATGGCCACATTCTTGGGCCCTTCGGCACCAAGATAGACCGGGATGTGTTCGCGCAGCGGATGCTGCATGAGCTTCAGCGGTTTGCCGAGCCCGGTACCCCCATCCAACGGCAGCTGATACTGCTCACCATCGAACGAAACCGGTTCTTTGCGCGCAATGATCTTGCGGAAGATCTCCATCCACTCCCGGGTACGGGCCAAGGGCTTCGGATACGGTTGCCCATACCAGCCCTCAACCACCTGCGGCCCAGACACGCCAATCCCCAGGATCAGCCGGCCGTTAGAAAGATAGTCCATGGCGACTGCATGCATCGCGGCACTTGCGGGGGTTCGCGCAGAGATCTGCATGATCGAGGTACCCAGATTGATGCGCGAGGTGTGGGCGCCGATCCAGGCCAGCGGCGTAAAACAATCCATGCCATAGATTTCCGGACACCAGATGGTGTCGTAGCCGAGGTTTTCTGCCTCTTTGGCAAGCGCAATGATCCGCTCGCCGCCCGGTGGCCCGACGGGCCCGATGCCTAATCCCAGTTTCATGCGGTTACTCCCTTTTAAAGTTAATGCAGCAAATGTGTTAGTACATTCGCGTCAGAACGTCGTTCTCGATCCCCTGGTCCAGTTGCTCGTTCATCGCTGGATCCAGGTTGAGGTGTGAGGCCATCATTTCCGCCAGCGTCGGCACACCATCACGGGTGACGTAGTCATCCTGCCACAACTTCGACCGGCAGCGACAGGTTCGGCTGGTGAATGATATTGATGATGCTGTCCAGACGGTCGCAAGTCCCATCTTTACCGTAGGTCGCAAGACAGGCAAAAGGTGAGCGCTCGATGTAGCGCTGCAGCGGATCGGTTAGTATTGGTGTGCCCTTAACAACAACCAGTTGGTGCACCGGGTCACCCATGAGCTCACGCAGAGCTTCTTCGCTTACGATCTGATGTTTCATGGCATCCCCTCTTAAAAGGTTAACGCACGCGAATCGGCAGGTGACTCGGCCCGCGCAGGTTGAAGTTCGGTCTGTAAGCGATGTCTTTTTCCGCAACCGCAAGTTCAAAATCCGGAAACTCCTTCAACACACCAAGAAGGGCAGCACGGGTCTCGATGCGGGCCAGAAACTGACCGAGGCAGATGTGTATCCAGTCACCAAATCCAAGATGCTTTTCTTTTGGTCGATGAAAATCCAGCTCCTCCGGGTTT
>JAQBYL010000465.1 GCA_027622495.1 Pseudomonadota bacterium | reverse complement strand
CTTTTTCCGTAGAGTAAAGCAAAGGTGACAGAACAGGCCAAGTGTCACTTCAACGTCGTTTTACGGCTTCTCGGTCCGCGTACCAGCGGCTTTGGTCCGGCCGGGGAGTACCCCGTCCGCCCCAAAGCCGCTAGATTGTGCTGTTCTGTCTTGATCTTGACGTTCTTGCCAGCTTTCCGCATGATCTCAACCATGAAAATGATGTTTCAGACCTGTCTCAACGAGCATGTGCCCGTACCGTCCGAAAAGTTTTTTCTTATTCATCCTAACTGAGGATTCATCCATGAAGATCGAGCAAATTCGCGGCAACAGCGCAGGTCCTTGGAGCGGCGGCGAAGACCTCAAAGACGCCCATCTCGTCCTGGTGTTTGGCGATTGTAACTATTTCCAAGATCCAGCGTGCTTTCAGCGCCTGTCCGAAATGTTTCCAAACGCCTGCATCGCCGGCTGCTCATCCGCGGGAACCATTCTCGGCAGCGCCATCACTGACGATGTGGTGGCCACCGCCATCAAGTTTTCGAACGGCCATGCGCGCCTCGCTGTTGCGGATGTCACCCCCGAAACAGATCTCCGCGCGCTTGCCGCCGGACTAATGGAGCAACTGAAGGCTGACGACCTGCGCCATGTCTTGGTGTTCTCCGACGGACTGGACGTCAACGGAAGCAAACTGGCCGCCGGACTCAATGGATATGGCGTATCGGTGACTGGTGGACTCGCCGCGGATGGCCCACGCTTCGAACGAACGTGGGTGATCGGCAACGCCCCCGCCCGGTCCGGATGCGTAGTCATCGTTGGTCTGTATGGCGATGTTGCTGCAAAGACTGGAAGCGCCGCTGGCTGGCAAGAGTTCGGCGCGGAGCGCATCGTGACAAAGTCGGTTGGCAAAGTCGTCACCGAAATTGACAATCAACCCGCGTTGAGTCTGTACAAGCGCTACCTCGGCGACTTAGCCAAGGATCTACCAGGCAGCGGCCTGTGGTTCCCCTTGAGCATTCGAACCAATGAGCACGAACCATCCATCATCCGCACGGTGCTCGCGGTTGATGAAGCAGCGCAAAGCCTCACCTTTGCTGGCGACGTGCCGCAAGAAAGTATGTGCACACTGATGCGTGCAGAGATTTCCAGCCTCATCGGCAGTGCGCGAACCGCTGCCGAGCAGGCCAAACTCACAACGGACAAGCCCACTCTTTGCCTTGTGGTCACCTGCGTGGGCAGACGACTCGTGCTCGGTCAACTCACCGAAGAGGAACTGGCGAGTGTGGAAACCACGCTCGGCCCCAACGCCATCCTCGCGGGCTTCTATTCGTATGGCGAACTTGCTCCGTTCAGCGATGGGCTGAATTGTCGGCTGCACAACCAGACGATGACACTGACCACCATCCAAGACACGGCTCCCCACTAACCATGCATCGGCTTTTGTTACGCCAACTTCAGCGTCACCTCGGCAAGGATTTCGAACCCGAAGGAGATTGGCCGCAGTTACTCGGCGCAGTCAGCGACCACTATGAAGTTTCCGATCAGGAGCGCGTGCTTCTTGGCAACGCGATGCACGTCAATTCCGACGAATTGACCGCCGCCAATCGGCGCCTACGCGCGCAGTCGGTGCGCCTCGCCTCAATTCTGGACACGGTCACCGATGGCATCATCACAATCGACGATCGCGGCCTCGTGGAAAGCTTCAATGCCGCCGCCACTCGCATCTTCGGCTACCTGCCTGATGAAGTGCTCGGCAAGAATGTGAGCATGTTGATGCCGGAGCCTTACCGTAGCAAGCACGATGGCTACCTGAGCGGCTTTCTCAAGAAGCGCACGCCCCGCGTCATTGGCGTGGGAGCCGAATTCGTTGGCCGGCGCAAGGATGGCAGTACCTTCCCGATGGAGCTGGGGGTCAGCGAAGCAAAGTTTTTGGACCGGGATATGTTCACTGGGGTAGTGCGGGATATTACAGAACGCAAACGCGCCGAGAAAGAACTTGCTCTAAGTCAGGACGAGTCCGAAACCACCTTCGACAACAACATAGTTCGAGTCATCGACGCCCTGGCGCGCGGAGATCTGACTCAGAAGATTGTGCTGGGCGCAGCAGACGAGACACAAAGACACAGAAAAATCAACGAGAACCTTAACACGATGGTGGATCAGCTCAATCGCTTCTCCGAGGAAGTGACGCGGGTGGCGCGCGAGGTGGGTACCGAGGGCATGCTGGGCGGGCAGGCCGAGGTGCCTGGCGTCGATGGCATGTGGAAGCAGCTGACCGACAACGTGAATGCGATGGCCAACAATCTGACCACGCAGGTGCGCAACATTGCCGACGTGACCACGGCGGTGGCCAAGGGCGATTTGACCCAGAAGATCACAGTTGATGTGAAGGGCGAGGTGCTAGAGCTCAAGAACGATATCAACACGATGATCAGCATTCTTGCTGCCGACAAGGATAGACGTGATCATGCCGAGGCGGCGCTCGTGGTTGCGAGGGAAGCCGCTGAAGCTGGCAGCCAGAGCAAGAGCGATTTTCTGGCCAACATGAGCCACGAAATCCGCACGCCGATGAACGCCATCCTGGGCATGTCGCGCCTGTGCCTGCAAACCGATCTGAGCGACAAGCAGCGTGAATACATTTCAAAAGTAGACCGTTCGGCCCAGGGTCTGCTGGGAATCATCAACGATATTCTCGATTTCTCCAAAATAGATGCCGGCATGCTGACCCTGGAACAGGCGCACTTCGCCCTGAGGGACAGCATGACCCTTGTCGACTCCAGCGTCGGACACCTGGCGCAAACAAAGGGTTTAGGCTTCGAAACGAGTGTTGCTCCCGATGTACCGGCGTATCTGGTGGGCGATCCGCTGCGCCTGGGGCAGGTGTTGTTGAACCTGGCGTCGAACGCGGTAAAGTTCACTCCTGTTGGCCGGATCAAGGTGTCGGTGGCGCTGAAGGGGGCAATCGAACAGTCAGTTGATTTGGAGTTCCGGGTGAACGACACCGGTATTGGCCTGAGCTCTGCGCAGGCTCAAGGACTGTTCTCTGCCTTCACCCAAGTCGACACCTCGACCACGCGCAAATTCGGGGGTACCGGTCTGGGCCTGGCAATCAGCAAGCGACTGGTTGAACTGATGGGCGGGCGCATCTGGATCGAGAGCAGAGTCGGGGTCGGCAGCAGTTTTTGCTTTACGGCGCGTTTCGGTCGCGGCGAAGCCAGCCAGGCGGTTTTGAGCCGGGGCGCCCCGGCGTTGCCAGCCAGCGCGATGGCGCGGCTGAAGGGCGCGCGCATTCTGGTGGTCGAGGACAATGAGTTCAACCAGGATCTGACGGCGGAACTGCTGGAACAACGCGGCGCGGTGGTCCGGCTCTGCGGCAACGGGCGCGAGGCGCTGGAGCAACTGGCCAAGGAGAGCTTCGATATCGTGCTGATGGACGTGCAGATGCCGATCATGGACGGCTACGAGGCCACAAGACAAATCCGGG
>JAQBYL010000011.1 GCA_027622495.1 Pseudomonadota bacterium | reverse complement strand
GCGAAAGTGCCCCGAATGCGCGCGGCAGTAGTTCCTTTACCGAGTGCTCGCGCTCATGAAAATTCTTGAAGGTCATGCCGCCAAAACCGCCACTGGGCGTGACCATCTGCCACATATGTGAGGTGTCGGGTAGCGTGAGCATGGCATCCACCAGGTCAAACATGTAGCGCTCGGTGTAGTCGAGCGAAGCTTCTGGTGGCGCTGTGTAGGCGACGTTCATGCTGTTCTGATCTTCGGTGGGTGCCAGTTCTTTCTGCGAAAACAGAAAAAACGGTATCGCCAGGAGCGACACAAACAAGGCAACAAAAACAACCTGGCCGTTGGCTGACAACACCCGGTTGAGCATCCGGCTGTAAAGACCGCGTGTTGCATCGAACAGGTCGTTCACCCGCCGGGTGATCGGCGATTCACGGCCCCGTTCCGGAACCACCCAGGAACTCATCACCGGTGACAGGGTGAGGGCAACAAAGCCGGATATCAGCACGGCCACCGCCAGGGTGAAGGCGAATTCCTTGAACAGCACGCCGGTCAGACCGCTTAAAAAACCGATGGGGGCATACACCGTGGCCAAGGTGATGGTCATGGCGATGATGGGCGACATCAACTGACGGGAGCTGGCAAGGGCGGCTTGCGATCGACTCAGCCCTTCACGCATGTAACGTGCCACGTTCTCGACCATCACAATGGCGTCATCCACCACCAGACCAACGGACAGGACGATCGCCAGAACGGTCAGCAGGTTGAACGAAAAACCCATCAACGCCATTGCACCAACCGCCCCGAGGAGGGAAATGGGGATGGTAACCAGAGGTACGATTGCGGTTCGAAACGAACCCATCAGCGCGACTACAACGGCACCGACCAGCAGAACCGTTTCGCCCAGCGTAATGAAAATCTCCCGTAACGCGTCGCGCATGTAGTCGGTGACGTCGTAACCGATCTCAATCTCAAGACCCGATGGCATGGTCGCGTTGATCTCATCGAGCAGCCCATACATCTCATCTGCGATGTCGATTTCGTTCGCACCGGGCAACGGGAAAATGCCGAGAAAGACGCTGGTGTGCTGGGTGAGGCGCGCCATGTTGCGCGCTTCCTCTTCACCCAGTTGCACCCGCGCGATATCGCCTATGCGGATCAGCGCACCATCTTCCTGGCGGATGATCAGCCGCTCGAATTCCGCAGGCGTTTTCAAGGAGGTGTTAACCATCAGGTCGATGCGCTGCTCGCTGTTTTCGCTCTGCCCGATGGTTGCGATGACGTTGTTACGGGCCAGTGCGGTTTCGACATCTGCAGCACTTACGTTAAACATGGCCATGCGCTCCGGGTTCAACCAGATGCGCATCGCGGGCAGTCGACCGCCACCGATCCAGGCTTTCTGCACGCCCTTGATCGATGAGATCTGCGGGACGACTTCGCGACGCAGATAGTCGGTGACCTCGCTGTGGGTGACCCGCTCGTTCAACCGCACCCCCAGATACCAGCCCGCATTCGGCCGGTCGGCGCGGCGGACTTCCACAGCCGGATCTTCAGCGCCTGCCGGCAGTTCAAAGCGGATCTGACCAAGGCGGGTAGACAGTTCTGCCAGGGCGTCGGGACTGCGTTCGTTGAGTTTCAGGTACACGGTGACGGTGCTCATGCCCGCAGTGGTTACTGACTCGATGAAATCGACACCCGGTATGGTTGCGGCAGCCCGTTCAATCGGATCGGTAACAAACCCCTGCACAACGTCGGCTGATGCTCCGATGTAGGGGGTTTCGATGACCAGTGATGCGCTCTCGATCTGCGGGTACTGCAGAACCGGCATGTCGAGAGCAACACGGGCGCCAATCAGGACAAGACCCAGAGCAACCACCACCGCGAGAACCGGGCGCTTGACGAAAACGTCGGTTAAACGCGGTGTACGGGCGGCATTCAGCAACTTCATGTGTCATCACCGGAAGGTTGCGAAAGTGCCGTTGCGGTGCTTGCTTCTCTGGCGTTCACTAACACGCCGTGGCGCAACTTGAATGCACCGGTAGAGGCGATTCTCTCGCCGACCCGCAGACCTTTGACCACAATCACATATTCACCGCGCTGCGGACCAAGGGTTATGCCGCGCTGTTCAGCCCGCTCTGGTGCGCGAGCGCCTTCTTCTGCCGGGGTGAGCACAAATACCTTGGCGCCGAAGGCGTCTTTTCGAACTGCAGTGACCGGCACCAATGCGACCAGTCTCGCTTCGCCCACTGGGACTTCAACATTGGCAAGCGATCCAGCGACGGCGCGCAGATCGTGATTGTCGGCCAGCGCGCGGAATTTCACATTTCTTGAACGCTGATTGATGGAAGAGTCACGCGCGATGATCGGTGCCGCGACACTGTGTGCCTCGGGTCCCAGGGTAACCTGCACTACCTCACCAACATTGAGATGGGCGTGCTCCTGCGGAAGGGCAAAATCGATCCACACCTGTTCATCGGAACCGACCAGGTGGGCGACCACATTCCCTTTGTCGAGATATTGCCCGGGTTCAAGCTGATGCAAGCCAGCCTGAGCATCAAACGGCGCCCGCAACGTTTTTTTCTGGATCACGGCGCGAAGTCTTTCCACCGCGGCCAGGGCTGCATCGTGCCTGGCCTTGGCGCGATCCCGCGCTTCTTCTGCAGCTGCGCCCTTGGAAATAAGTTGTTGATTGCGTGACAGATCCAGCCGGGCGATTTCGGCATCTGCCCTGGCGGCGACCAGTTGCGCCTGTTCTTCACTGGTGTCGAAACGCACCAGCAATTGCCCTGCGGTGACCTGCTCGCCGGGAGCAAATCCGACCTCCGAGATGGTGCCGGCAAGTTCGGCGCTCAAATCCACGGCCCGGGTTGCCAGCACTTCGGCCGTGACGGCCATGGTGGGCTGCCACAGTTCTTCCCGGGTATTGAATGCTTCGGTGGATTCGGCCGGTTCAGGAAAGGCTGCCGCCATCGCCATTCCAGCGAGGATCTGCTGGTATTTAAAGTAACCCAGCCCGGCAGCCGCGACCAGGCAGAGGACGATGACGATCAACCAGCTCCGAAACACGCTGTACACCTCCGGGAATCTGAGCTACAAAAATCAGTCTTTATCCTGACAGTAGCGGGTTAGGGATGCAAAACCCGCAAACACCGCAGCAGGGCTCATCGCAGAAGGTCATCCAGGGTGGCGCGAACCTCCCGATCCCATTGCTGTGCAACCGTTTCACCGGCGGGCAGGTCGGTCCAGCCGCGCCGGTAGGCGACACTTGCGTGGCCGGTCACGACCAGCAGGCCAGGGATGAACTCCACGTCGTATTGAGCAGCGATGGCATCCGCATCAGCGATTGCGACGTGCGGAAAATCGAGTGTGGCGACATAGGCTCGGGGGTCACCACGACCGCGTTCCTTGGCATTGAACGTGATGATCTGCACGCCGCGGTCAGCGTAGTCTTTCTGAATGTCGGCGGCATAGGGCATGAAGGCTTTACAGTACGGGCACCAGGTTGCCCAGAAGATCAGGACCGCGGGGCGCTGGTCCAGGACCGCGGGAAAGCTGACAGGCGAATCGCTGATCAGATCCACTCCGGACCAGGACGGGGCCTGATCGCCCTTGTCGATCGCCTGGCCGGGTAACGCAAGGATCAAGACGGTGATGAAGAGCAGGGCGCGGATGGGTCTGATCATGGTCGTTCCTTCTTGGCGATGTGGTTACAGGTGCTTGTCCAGATAATCGACAGATCCGGCGATTTCAAATGCTGGCACAGCCTGATGTTTCCCCGGGTTTGCATGCAGTGTCTTGTGTTTCGAACCGATTGCGTCAAACAGATTGAGGCAGTGCGTTCGTGGCACGATCTCGTCATCCCACTGCATGAGGAACCGTACCGGACAGGTTAGTTGTGGCGCCAGCGTCAGCAGCTGCGCGCTGTTCGGCCCCCAGTCGCCCATCAGACCCAGCAGGGCAACCTTGATGCGGCTGTCGGTTGCGGCGACGGGCAGGCCCATCATGGTTCCCATTGACAGACCCCAGATCCCGGTGGGCCGTGGTCCAGCTTCTGTCTCAATAAAATCAAGCGCTGCGCGCCAGTCGGCGAGCATCCCGTTATGACCGCCACCTTCGTTCCAGATTTTCGCGAAGTCCACGGGCTCTGATTTCGCGGCAGCGCCCGCCCGATCGCCATGACCGGGGCCGTCAATTGCCATGGAGGCGATCCCTTTGGCGGCAAGCTGCCTGGCAACATCGGCAATGTATTCAACTTTTTTATGGGCAGTGCCGCCGTGACCGAGCAGAACCAGTCGGTCGGCGTGTTCCGGTAACCAGTACACCCCGGGGACCTTGCGGCCGTTAGCCTGCACCTCAAAGCCCCGCTCGCTCACCCCGTTGGCACATGTATTCTGATTATTCCAGCTCACGTTTATCCCCTTTGTTCACGGTCCCGCGCCAATCGCTATTGGTGTAAAAATGACACTGGTTGCAGCTGATGGCAAATTCTGCTGATCGAATAGATTGGCTGCCACTGATCAATCTAAACACTCGCAGCCGTATTGTGCAGGGCGTAATACACCCCTTTTGCTTCGATCAGATCCTGATGCGTACCCTGCTCGACAATCCCGGCATCTGTCAGCACCACGATTCGATCTGCGTGCAAGATGGTCGACAACCGATGCGCGATGACGATGGTGGTTCTGTTTTTCGCCACCGACCGTACTGCCGCCTGGACTGCACGCTCACTCTCACCGTCCAGGGCGCTGGTTGCTTCGTCAAATATCAGTATTGCCGGGTCCCGCAGGAAAGTTCGCGCAATGGTTAGCCGCTGCTTCTGACCACCAGACAGTTGTACGCCGCGCTCGCCGATATCAGTATCGTAGCCATGTGCCAGCTCGGATATAAACTCATGCGCATGCGCCAGTTTGGCGGCGTGGACGACATCCTCAAGTGTTGCCCCGGATCGCCCATAGGCGATGTTCTCGCGGACCGTGCCGGCAAACAGATAAACATCCTGATGCACCACACCGATATTCTGCCGGAGTGAATTTGTAGTTATCTGTTTAACGTTGCGCCCATCGATCAGCACTTCCCCCGCGGTTGCTTCATAAAAACGGGGTATCAGTGAACACAATGTTGTTTTCCCGGCGCCTGACTGACCCACCAGCGCAACAAACTCACCGGGTTCAATCTTGAGGGTGATGTTGGAAAGCGCCTCTTCCGGTGCAGAAGCGTATCTGAAACTGACGTTACAAAAATCGACAGCACCTTTTACATTGATCAGCTCAATTGCATCGGGTGCATCTTGTATTTCCGGTGCGATTTCCAGCACTTCCATAAAGCGATGGAAACCGGTTATACCTTCCTGCCAGAGCCGCGCAAAATTTGCCGCGCGCGATATCGGGTCGACCAGGATGGCAATGCACAGCAGAAACGTCATCAGATCCGCAACCGACATATCGGCGCGCGTGATCGCCAGGGTGCCGAACACGATAACCATCAGGGTTAAGAGTTGTGTGTAGGTCTGTAGACCGGCAGAGAACAGTGCCTCTGCTTTGTATCCCTTACGTCGGGTATTCAGGAAGTTGACGTTCTGTTCATTGAAACGTGAAAGTTCCAGTGTTTCACCGCCAAACGCCTTGACCACGCGCACACCGGAGAGGGAGTCCTCCACATGTTCGTTGATGGCAGCAATACGTTCCTTGCTCTGCCGTACTGCTATACCCATTCGCTTGTTGAAATACAGCGCGTACGCCACTGCAAAGGGAACCGACAGCAGGATCAGCGCAGCCAGTTGCGGACTGAGGACGATCAGTATCGCGCTCGCGCCGAGAAACTTCAGCAGCGAGATCGCAACATCCTCGGGACCGTGGTGATACAACTCGGCTAACGCAAACAGGTCATTTGAGATGCGCGACATCAGCTGGCCAACGCGCTGGTGATCGTAGAAGCTGAATGAGAGTTTCTGGTAATGCTCAAACAACTCCTCGCGCATGTCAGTTTCCATGCGCGCGCCCATCACATGGCCCTGGTAGTCAACAAACAATCTGCTTCCTGCCTCCAGTGCGATCAGGATGATCATGAGCCCGCCAACCAGATACATCTGATCGTACAGAGCCTCATGATCGGCGCCTTCAGTGAGTTGCTTCACAACAAAGTTGGCACACAGCGGTAACGCAAGGGTTGTGGTTGCAACGAGAACCGCACAGGCCAGGTCTGCGGCCAGCACGCCCAGGTGCGGTCGGTAACAGGAGAAGAATTTTTTGCGGCGTGCGCCGTGGAAGACGGCGCGAAGATCTGCCGTTTCCGCTCCAGACAATCCAACGGAAAGCCGTGGAGTCTGGTCGAACGCTACGCTCGCAGCGGAGGATGTAGGCCTATCGGGTTTTACACTCGATAGTCTGGATAGCAGTGATGGCATAAGCTTTCATGTCCAAAAGATGACTGGGTCGGGTTAATTTCCTGTCAGACATGAAAAGTGCCATGGAGTGTCCCTCTCGCCGGGTGAATGGGTGCAGGCAAGTTAGCCCTTTTCGCCGGTGCTAACAACCGGTGCAGCGATTCGATCGGTGTGCGGCAGTACGCTGGCAGTACGCTGATTGGTACTATCTCTGGTAGTAGCGCCGGTAGTATCACCGGTCAAACCTTGTAGAGAACTATGTCGGACTACCTGCAAGTCATAAAGCAGACAGAACACTTCATTGCATCCCAGGCACTTGATACCCCTCAGGGGTTGTCATGGCGAAGGGTCCCGGAAGGGCAGCCCAGCCACTCTCTGTATCATGGCAGTGCCGGGGTGATCGTGTTTTACCTTGAGCTTTACCGGCACGTGAATGATCCCGTGTATCTGCAAAAGGCTGTGGATGCGGGGCATGAGCTGGTGGCCTATGTGCAGCAGAAGGTCGCCAGCGAGAGCTTTGTTACCATCGGTCTGCACAGCGGCTGGCCGGGTTATGTGTTTGTGTTGAATGAATTGTTCAAGGCCTGCGGTGAAGCGCAGTTTCGCGATACTGCAATCGCTGCCCTGAATCGTATCAGTGCACAGGCGAGTGACATTGGTGCGGGGATCGGCTGGAGCCGACCCCGTTTGCAGACATCACCGGCATCAAAGGTGAGCGCGAGATCATTGATCTGTCAGTGGGTGCGGCGGGTGCCGGTCTCATCTATCTGTACGCCCATCGCGAAAATCTGACCGAAGATGCGTTGACCCAGGCCTGCCGGACGGCCGACCGCCTGTTGCAGGTTGGTGAAGAGACCCCGGATGGTCTGTGCTGGCTGATGATGGTCGATATGGCGTTTCCGTTCACCGCGCCCAACTTCGCCCACGGCAGTGCAGGGGTAGGTTACTTTCTGGCGGATCTGTACCAGGAAACGGCTGACGACAGGTATCTGACAGCAGCCCTGGGAGCCGCCGAATATGTTGCCTCGCGCACCTACGCCCAGGAGCAGGGTTTTCTGGTGTGCCATACCGAGGAACAAAAACCCCCCTCGACGTTTTATCTTGGGGTCTGTCATGGTCCTGCGGGAACCGGCAGGCTCATGTACCTGCTGGCTCAGATCACCCGGGATTCCAGATGGATGGACTGGCTTCAGGACAATTGGGCCGGTCTGCTCAGTACCGGCGCGCCAGAAACCAGAAGCAACGGGCTTTGGCAGAATCTGGGTCAGTGCTGCGGAGATGCCGGGATAGGTGACTACGCGCTGTTTCTGTATGGCGCGACCGGCAATGAAAGCTATCTGGCATTTGCCCGCCGGATCGCAGCCCATATCACGGAAACCCGGGTTGTTGGGGGGAGCGGTTGTTGCTGGGAACAGGCCGAGCACCGCGGCCGGCCGGAATTTCTGGAACAGCAGACGGGCTATATGCAGGGTGCCGCCGGCATCGGCAGTTTTCTGCTTCACCTGGACGGCGTGCGCAAGGGTAAGAACCCCAAGATCGTCATGCCCGATGTGCCGTTCGTTGCGGTTCGTTAGTGGGTTGGGAGCAGCCCCCGGGCTTGCGTCGGGCGGTGTCACCCCCGGCAGGTTTCCGTTACATTGTCAGAAAATCAGGACACAAAGGGAGCTAAAGAGATGGGTGTGAAAGTAGCAGGTGTGGGCATGATTCCGTTCACCAAACCCGGCGCAAGCGATGACTATCCGGTCATGGGTGAGGCAGCGGCGCGGCTGGCAATCGACGACGCGGGTATCAATTACAGTGAGATCGGGCAGGTTTACGTCGGCTATGTCTACGGTGATTCCACAGCCGGGCAGGCGGCCCTGTATGGCATCGGGCTCACCGGTGTACCCATCATCAACGTCAACAACAACTGTGCGACAGGATCGTCAGCGTTGTTCCTGGCTCGACAGGCGGTCGAATCCGGCATGGTGGACTGTGCCCTGGCTCTTGGTTTTGAGCAGATGGTGCCAGGTGCGTTAGGTGCGGTCTTCAGCGACCGACCAAGTCCGATGAAACGTTTCTTCAAGCAGCGTAAAACCATGCAGGAAACGGATCGCGCGGCACCGGATGCAGCGCAGTACTTCGGCGGGGCGGGGCGCGAATATGCGGAGCAATACGGAACCGCGAACGAGACCTTCGCGAAGATTTCGGTCAAGGCGCGCAAGCATGCGGCCAACAACCCCTATGCCGTATTCCGCAATCAACTGACCCTCGAAGAAGTCATGCAATCGCCGCACATCTATGGCCCATTGACCCGTTACCAGTGCTGCCCACCCACCTGTGGTGCCGCTGCTGCGGTGATCTGCAGCGATGAGTTTGCCGCAAAACACGGGCTCAACAACGCGATCAGCATCAAAGGTCAGGCGATGACCACCGACTTTCCGAGCACGCTTGAAGAACAATCCATGCGCAAGCTGGTCGGTTACGACATGGCCAAGGCGGCGGCCGATGCGGTTTACGAACAGGCTGGAATTGGCCCGGGTGATATCCAGGTCTGCGAACTGCACGACTGCTTTACTGCGAACGAGCTTCTGACCTACGAAGCGCTTGGGCTCACTGGCGAAGGCACGGCTGAGCAGTTTATCTGTGATGGTCAGAACACCTACGGCGGTCGGGTGGTGACCAATCCGTCCGGCGGCTTGTTGTCGAAAGGGCATCCTCTGGGTGCCACGGGTCTTGCGCAATGCACAGAACTCGTGTGGCAGCTGCGTGGAGATGCCGGTGCCCGACAGGTTCCCGGTGTTCGTCATGCGTTGCAGCACAACCTTGGTCTGGGCGGAGCCTGTGTAGTCACTTTGTACGGTAACGATTGAAGAGGACGGATCTATGCGTTTTGGAATGCTTTATGAGCTGCAACTGCCTAAGCCGTGGGCGCCAGACAGTGAACAGCGGCTGGTGGATGATGCAATCGCACAGTGTGTG
The DNA here is from genome assembly GCA_027622495.1 of Pseudomonadota bacterium. GTDB lineage: Bacteria > Pseudomonadota > Gammaproteobacteria > Pseudomonadales > Azotimanducaceae > JAQBYL01. The sequence goes on along the minus strand of JAQBYL010000011.1, from coordinate 12,852 downwards.
CTCGGCGACAAGTTAGGCATCGACTATGCGTGGTCGGTTGAGCATCATTTTCTCGAAGAGTACTCGCACTGTTCTGCCAGCGAAGTGTTCCTGTCGGCCATTGCGGCCAAGACCGAACGCATCAAGATCGGCTTCGGCATCCGCCAGGTCATCTCAAACTACAACCATCCGGCGCGAACGGCCGAAGCAGTGGGCATGCTCGACCTCATATCGCATGGCCGCGCGCAGTTCGGTATCGGCGAAGGGGCAACCCGTCTGGAGCTTGGTGGTTTCAGCATACCGGCCAAACGCAAGCGCGAGATGAGTCTGGAGGCTGCCCGCGAGATCGCCGACATGATGGTCATGGAGCCTTACCCGGGCTATGAGTGTGCCGACTGGTCGCTACCCTGCCGCAACGTGCTGCCCAAACCTATTCAGAAGCCGCATCCACCGATGTGGATGGCGTGTACCAACCGCGACACCATCAAGGTCGCGGCACGCAACGGGTTAGGCGTGCTGGCGTTCAGTTTTCTTGACCCGGAAGAAGCCAAGACCTGGAGCTCGGTGTATTACGACACCATCCGATCGGAGGAGTGCGTGCCGCTGGGCCACCGGGTGAATGCCAATATCGCCATGGTTTCAGCTTTCTCTCTGCATGATGATCACGAAGAGGCAACGCGGCGTGGTGAGGATGGCTTCCGGTTCTTTGAGTATGCAGTAGGCGCCCTGGTAACCGATGATGTGCTGCCTGGCCGCAGTAGTCTGTGGGAAAAGTTCGAAGCCCGCAAAGCCGCGCGTGCGGCAGGTCAGAAGGTGACCGACACCGCCTATGGAGGTGGTGATGTGAATCCCAATCGAAGCATGGCCCGGTCTCCGGGCATCGGCACGCCGGATGAATTCCGCGAGCATATGCGGGGCTTTGCTGATGCAGGTGTAGATCAGGTGATCTTCCTGCAGCAGGGTGGAAAGAATAAGCACGAACACATCTGCGAAAGCCTTGAACGCTTCAACAAGGATGTTCTGGACGACGTCGCCGAGGGCCGTGAGGAGCGCGAAGCGCGCAAAGCGCAGGAGTTGGCGCCCTACATCGAAGCCGCCCTTGCGCGACGCAAGACGCGACCACCACTGACCGATGAAGAAATCGAAATCGTCCCCGCATCACGTCCCAAACCGCAGACAGCGGGTTAGTCGGTCGACGATACAGATGAAGGCAGGGGCCGAATGAAGACAGAGGTCCAAAGGTAGAGAAATGAAACACGGAGTATTGATTCAAAGTGAACAGTTGCATGGTGCAGACCTCGTCAGCTTTGCCCAGCAGCTTGAAACGCTTGGTTATGAAACACTGTGGTTGCCGGAACTGTTCGGTCGCGAACCAGTGGCAACCGCCGGCTATCTGTTAGGCCGTACCGAACGACTGAATCTGGGCACCGGCATCGCCAATATTTATGTCAGAGATGCCCACGCGCTGGCGCAGACCCGGCAGACACTCTGCGAACTGTCAGAGGGGCGCTTTGTGCTGGGTCTGGGTGTATCGAATGCGGGGCTCGTCGGCAGTCGCGGCCACACCTGGCAGGCACCGATAAAGAAAATGGGGGTCTGTCTCAAAACCCTGAATTCGATCCGTGTAGAAAGTCCGAAGCCTGCACACCTGGGCCCCATCTACATTGCTGCCCACGGACCGCAATTGCAGGATCTGGCGAGCAAAGAAGCAAACGGGGTGATCACCTACCTCATGCCTCCGGAGCACACTGCCCGGTCGCGCGAACGGATCGGTTCACAGACGAAGCTGCTGACGGCAGCCATGTTCCTGGCAGAAACGGATGCGTCGGTCGCCCGCGAAAAAGCCAGAAAGGCGCTCGCCTACTACGTGACCCTGGATTACTACCACCGCGAATGGCGCAAACTCGGCTTTGAGGACGGCGATTTCGTTTACGGTGGAAGCGACAGACTGATCGACATGCTGGTGGCCTGGGGTGATGAAGATACTCTGCAGGCGCGGCTTCAGGCTTACACTCAAGCTGGTGCAGACTCGGTCATTGTGCTGCCCATTGGCGGTCTTGACGCAACCTCAACCCCGGTGCTTTCGATGCTTGCTTCGCAGTGATGTAAATGACCGCTGTGCAGTTGAAGTTTGTCAAAGTCCGGGGCATCGATCTCGCTTACTACGAGCGCGGCAAACCGTCGGCCGCGCGACCCACGCTCCTGTTCGTTCACGCCACCGGATTTCATGCCCGCGTATACGATCGGATCATTGAAGCCTTTGATGGCTATCACGTGCTTGCGCTGGACCAGCGTGGTCATGGTCGCAGCGAAAGCGTCGCCATCGAACACTGGCGGAGCATGGGCGAAGACCTGGCCGCCTTTGTAGAAACCCTGAATCTGAACTCACTGATCGGGGTAGGGCACTCGATGGGTGCACATGCCATGGTGGATGCGGCGTCGATCAGCGGTGCGTTCGCCCGTCTGATCCTGCTGGATCCAACCATCGGTGACCCGCAAAGCTATGACACCCCGATGCCTGGCCCGACCACAGAAACGGGGATGCACCCGGCGGCAAAACGAAAACGCCACTTCGCAAGTCCCGAGCAGATGATGTCGCGGCTGGGATCAAAAGGTGGCTACGCCCTGTTCGAACCCAGAATCCTTGCAGATTACTGTCACTATGGTCTGGTGCCTGATGTCGGCGGCGGCTTTACGCTTGCCTGTCGACCAGAAGTCGAAGCCTCGGTGTACGCCGCGGCGCGGAGCAATCCGGGGGTATTCGACAGCGTGCGCGACATCGATATCCCCGTCACGATCATGCGCGCCAAAGCACCCCCTGAAGATCGCAGCAAGATGGATTTTTCCTCTTCGCCCACCTGGCCAGGTCTGGTTAAGCTTTTCCGCCACGGTCGTGAAATTCATCTGCCCGATTGCAGTCACTTCATACCCATGCAGATGCCACAGCGGGTGATCGATGTGCTGCAGGAGGAGATCGCGCAATGGCAACGTGCCTGAGTCGCTGACCGGGGCATTTCGCGCCTACCTGGCCAGTACTGCTTTCTCCGGCATGGCCTTTGCCATGCAATATCTGCTGATCAGCTGGTTGCTGGTTGGGGTTCTGCTTCTGCCCGCTGACCAGGTCGGTCAGTTGCAGGCCATCATGGGTCTGCCGGGAATCGCGCTGATGCTCTGGGGCGGAGCCAGTGCTGATCGCCGCGACCCGCGGGGCCTCTTGGTGTGGGTGTACGGCCTATCCAGTATTTTCCCGTTGTTCCTGGTGTATGCGGATCAGATCAATTCGCTCACCGTGCTGACGGTCGGGGTGTGGGGGATGGGCATGAGTATTGCCGCCTCGTTTACCATGCCAGCCCAGCAGGCGATATTGAACAGGGTGTCCGGGTCGAACCTGCAACGCGGTATCTCTGCATCCACAGCGATTGGTTTTCTGGTCCAGATAACCGGTGTGGGTCTGGCTGGTCAGATGGACAGGTTTGGTCTGAGCACGGTGCTGGTTCTGCAGGCCGCGTGTCTGGCAATCGGTGCGTTGATGATTCAGCGTCTGCCAGTGGTGAGCCTGCCGCCTTCGGCTGGTAGGGCTCAGCACAGTGCGCTTCACAACATCATGGAAGGTCTTCGTGCCACCTATCGCACTAAAGTGATCTTTCACGTTCTGATGATCAATTTTGTCTCGAGCATCTTTAACGCCGGTGCGTTCATGACCGTGTTCCCGTTCATCATGAAACGGGTCTACGACGGTGACGCCCTGATGCTCGCCGTCATGATCGCGGTGTTCTACGCCGGTGGCATGATCTCGAGCCTGGTGATGTTCGCCCTGATGCCGTTCAAGCATCCGGGCCGATTGTTTCTGATCATGCAGCTGTCGCGCGTGGTGGTTATTTTCTGCCTGTGGTTTGAACCGGTGTGGTGGCTGCTGGTGGTGGTGATCCTGGCCTGGGGCGTGAACATGGGGTTCACCTCGACACTGGCGCGGACCGTGGTTCAGGAATCCGCAGAGCCAGGTTATCGGGGTCGCGTGCTGTCGGTGTTTTCGTTGGGGATGATGGGTAGTGCACCGATCGGCGCACTTGTTCTGGGTTGGATCATCGAGACGTTCGGCACTCTCAATGCCCTGCTACCGGCGATCGGTGTTTCACTGGTGCTGTGTGCATATGGGGTGATGTATACCGGCATCTGGTCGTATCGCTCGCAGCCGTTTGCGTCATCAACCCCCACCTGACTCCGTGCCTCACAGGCAACTGGTAAGCAGCGCAACGATCAGCAGCATGCCAAAGGCGGTCCAGCCGAAGCGGTCTTGTCTGGATGTCAGAATGTCGTTCATGTTTTCTCTGCCTGGGTTACCAGCAGTTACTCTAGGCGCGCCGAAGCGGGGTCGCTTGGCTGCACTGGCCATTGTGTTGGCTGGCCCAGCCAACCTTTCCACGCAGGCACAACTGATCGTGGCCGATGGCCGGCCCGGTTGGGCGAATCGGGACTTGAGATGAATTTCTTGAGCGGTGAAAATAGCCACCTCGCCCTGGGGAGGGTGAACCCGCAGATCTGCATCTACTGACCGTTCACGAGGAGGGCGCTGTGCCGGTTATCAAACACGACATCATTGCGATGGCTGGTGAATTCAGTGTTCCGGTGCCCAGGGTTTTTGCAGCCTGGCGGGACACAGCCGCGCTGCACCGCTGGTGTTTTCCCGGTGATTCTTCGTGGATCAGCCGCATGGACGAAAACGACTTCAATGTGGGTGGGCGCAAGCGGTCCTCGTTCGGTCTGCGTGGGGAAGCGCTGTACAGCGAAGAAACCCGTTATCTGGAAATCCACCCCAATGAGCTGATCGTTATGGCGCAAACCGTGTCGGTGAGCGGCAAACGCGTTTCTGCGTCGCTCATCTGCGTTGAGATCGAACCCATCGACGGCGGCACGTCGATGCTGCTGACCGATCAGATCGCGCTCTTCGACAGCACCGACAGTCCTGAGCGCCGTCGTAGTGGCTGGCACGAGATGCTGGACAAACTGCAGCGGGAGGTTCTGCAGCCGACCTTTTAGGCGCATTTTCAGCCGCGCACGTTCAGCGCGCACCGCGTGCAGCGGCCTAAATCGGCGACCCTTTGGCGAAGTTCGGATCCCGCTTGGCGCGCAGCGAGGCGAGACCTTCCTTCGCTTCCGACCCGGTGAAACCGAGCATCTCGAGCGCGGTTGATGCATCAAAGCTCGGACCCATCATGCGCAACCAGTTGTTCAAGGCATACTTGGTCCAGCGGATCGCATTGGGCGCACCTGCTGCGAGCTTGTTGGCGACTTCGAGCGCTCGCGCCTGCAGGTCTGCATCATCCACACACATCGACACCAGCCCGATCCGCTCGGCTTCTTCACCACTCAGTCGATCGCAGGTTAGAAGATAGTATTTGGCTTTGGCCATGCCGCACAGTAACGGCCAGATGATGACCGCGTGATCACCGGCGGCGACCCCCAAACGTGTGTGTCCGTCTGTGAGACTGACCGATCGTGCGACGATCGAGATATCGCTCAACAGCGCTGCAACCAGACCCGCGCCGACGGCTGGGCCATTGATTGCCGAGATCACCGGTTTGCCGCAGTTGATCAGGTTGTAAACCAGATCGCGGGCTTCTTTCCAGGTTTTGAGACGGGTGGCTTCATCACTGATGATTTCTTCGATCATGTCGAAGTCACCGCCAGCGGAAAAGGCTTTGCCATTTCCGGTGAGGATCACAACGTCGATGTCCGGGTCCTCGTCCACATCGCGCCACACGTAGGTGATTTCGCGGTGCCCCACTGAATCCAGGGCGTTGTAGCGTTCGGGCTTGTTGAACGATATGCGCAGCACCCGGGGTGCCGGGTAATCAAACGCGAGACTCTGATAGTGATCGTAGCGTGCCATGGCAACTCCTGTGCAGTCAGATCCGACTTTGACAAATCCCCCCCTTCGGCACAATTGCTGCAGCACAATCAGTGCAAAACACACGCCTGTCTGAAAATACATCCGCCTTCTGATCCGCGCTAGACTTGGGTCAAGGGAAAAACGGGAGGCAGGGTGAGTACACAAACTCGGGATGCGGCCATTGTCGGCATCCATGAATATCCATCCAGAGATGTTGAAAAGCTGGTCAGCCCGCTGCAGATCAAGGCTGCCTGCGCGGCTGCGGCGCTCAAAGATGCGGGGCTGAACTGGTCGGATGTGGATGCCATCTATGACGCGAGCGATGGCAGCGCCATGAGCGGCCTGACCATAGCCGAATACTTCGGGATCAAGCCCCGCGTCATCGACACAACCGCCGTTGGCGGCAGTTCCTATGAATTTCATGCGGCTCACGCAAAGCGGGACATTGCTGCCGGCCGGGCAAAGGTTGCGCTCCTGACCTATGGGTCAACGGCGCACAGCAATGCCATGGCAATCGGGGTAGGCGGCCGCGGGATGGGGACTACACCCGCCGACAACATGGAGTCGTTTGCCGGCATGACACTGGTGGCCAACTACGCCATGGCAGCGCGTCGGCATATGCATGAATACGGCACTACGGCTGAGCAGCTGGCTGAGATTTCGGTGGCAACCAGAATGCATGCCATGCGCAACCCCGAAGCAGTTCAGGCGATGAAGGATCTTGAGTTCCTGGACATCCGCGAAACCACGATCAGTGATGTGGTCAACTCACGCATGATTGCGGATCCGCTGCGTCTGCTGGAATGCTGCATGATTTCTGATGGGGGTGGCGCGGTGGTTATCGCATCGCCTGAGGTGGCACGGAACTGCCGGACCAAACCTGTGTGGATCATCGGCAGCGGTGAGGCGACGAAGTATCCGGAAAATGGCGGCGATATAACCCGTAGTGCCGCAATCATGTCGGCGCCGCAGGCGTTTGGTGAGGCGGGTGTTCGACCGGACGAGCTCGATATAGCAATGATTTACGATTCGTTCTCCATCACGGTTCTGACCATTCTTGAAGACCTGGGTTTCTGTGCCAAAGGCGAAGGTGGGCCCTGGGTTGAGGGTGGTCGGCTGCGTTTTGATCGCCCCGCTGACGGTCCGGCGCTGAATACCGACGGGGGTGGATTGTCATCCAACCATCCAGGCATGCGCGGCATCTTTTTGTTGATCGAAGCAGCCAGGCAACTGCGTGGTGAATCCACATCGCAGGTCCCGGGTGCCGCGCTTGCGGTGGCACACGGCAACGGTGGAATGCTCGGCAGTCGACATACGGCGGGCACAATCATACTGGCGAGGGACTAACATGGCGGATCCACAACGACCGCTGCCAACGTTGAACGAACACGACAGTCACGCGTTCTGGCAGGCGACCAAAAACAAAGAGCTCAAATTTCAGCGCTGCGCCAACTGCCAGACCCTGGTGTTTTTTCCGCGCTCGCATTGCACGGGATGCACCGATGGTGACCTCACGTGGCACACGGCATCGGGCTTGGGCACGGTGTACAGCTACAGTGTAGTACGGCAGAGTTATCATCCGTTTTTTCGGTCGAAAGCGCCCTACGTGGTGGCCTGGATCGACCTGGATGAAGGGCCTCGGCTACTGTCAAATGTTGAAGTCAGTGATCCCGCTGAGGTCAGTGTGGGTCAACGGGTGCAGGTACACTGGGAGGAACACGATGAGCTCTGCATTCCCCTCTTTGCACCTGTCAGGTGAAACTTCAGATTGGTAGAAGAACCTTGGCGGTGCCGAATACGCGTGTTTCATTCGCCTCGTTCGTTACCGTCAGGTCAATCTCGACGCGACCTGAATCGAGATCGATGTCGGTAACCACGCCACTGATGCTGTAGACCTGATCGACAATGACCGGTGCGCGGAACACCGTGTCGACGTTTTTGATCTGTGCTGCCGGGGCCCAATGGTGGATCATGGCCGACAGAAAGCCCTGACTCATGATGCCGGGGACCAGCGCACCTGGCAGACCTTCTTTTCTGGCGTGATCATGATCGGTAAAACGCCCCCCTTCCCAACCGGCAGCTTTGGCAAAGCGACGGACATTGGGCATGGTGGTGTCGGGTTGGAATGCCGGCAGGGTTTCGCCGAATTCGACCTCAGATATTTTGCTTATAGTCATGTCGACGGCCTCTCGCGGATCACCACGCTCGTGTCTGCACTGGCGAGTTGGGTGTCTGATTCGTCAAATATTTCCATGCGGATCACAAAGAACACCATGCGCCCGGATCGACCGGTCTTGGTGTAGATGTCGTGCATGTGGCTCTTGCCGGTGAGGGTAACACCGGGCCGGATCGGCTTGATGGATTGAACTGCTTTGCCTGCGTCCATGCCCAGGCCCGGAAGGGTGGGAAAGTTTTCCGGCATGCGCCTTCCGGCGTGAAAGCTCGATGCAAAGGTAGGCGGAGCCTGAAAGTCAGGATGGCTCGGATCGGTAAACTGCGGCGCGGTTTCGCCACATGCAGCAGCGTAGTCCGCCAGAGCCTTTGCATCGGCGACGAAGTGCTGCACATCGAACACCTCGTTTAAAAACTGGCTCTTCATTGCTTCGATATCAAGTTCCTGGCTCATGCTTCGCCCTCACGAAAGGTCACCGCTTCAAACTGTTCAGCCTTGAGCGCTGCCACCAGTTCGGCTTCGTTATGGATCGACCCCGGAAAGCGGGTCGCACAGCGACCGATGTGGCTGACAATGTGCGCATCGCTGCCGCCGATCCCCAGGTAGCCGAGATCGGTTGCCATGCGCTGTGCGACTTCATCTTCGTTGTCACGGCTGCCGCCATTGAACACTTCCACGATCCGCACACCCTGCGGCACGCCGTACTCTTCGAGGTGCGCAGACATGCCCACGCGCTTGCGGCCCGGGTGACAAGGGGCGGCAACGGCGCCATGTGCGTTGCAGGCTTTGATCACATCTTTGAGCGCGAGGTTGATACTGCCGAAGTCAAAACTTGCCTGCAGCGCGGGCGTTACCCCGAATACCAGCACATGACCGTACTCTGTTTCGACTTCACTTGCCTTGAGGATGGTGACGCCGAATTCGGCGGCGAGATCAGAGTAGTCCGACTCATTGTCGAACTGGCGATGTTCGGTCAGCACGAACCCGTCGATGGGAATCGACCTGGCCTTGATCCACTGACAGTAGTTTTGAACCTTGGCCCGACCGTCATCGGATTTAATGCTGTGTGCGTGTAAGTCGAGGATCATAAGGTTCTCATTTTATTGATTTGTGCGATGTGAGCGATGGGCAGGTCAAGCGGTGACCCGCTCCCAGGCAGCATCCAGTTGTTTGAGGAGTGCTGCTTCGTCGCCTGAGTTGTCGATCACCACGTCGGATTTTGCCCGGCGTTCGTCGTTCGACAACTGCGCACTGATCCGGCTCTTTACGGCGGCTTCATTGCTGCCATCCCGGCTCATCGCTCGCGCAACAGCCGTCTGCGGTTCTACCACCACGACCCACACCTGGTCTACGGCGTCTTCCCAGCCGGCTTCAAACAGAACCGCTGCCTCGAGGACCGTAACAGCCACCTTGCCGGCGGCGCGCTCGCGCTCGATCTCTGCTTCTGCCATACGTCTTATTTCAGGCCAGACTATGCCGGTAAGTTCTTGAAGTTTCTCGGGTTTACCGAAGACCTGTGCGCCGAGCGCCTTGCGGTCGATGTTGCCATCGGCATCCACAACGCTTTCGCCGAAAGCCTTCACCACCTCGCCAAACGCCCGGGTTCCAGGTTCATAGGCTCGATGCCCAAGCAGGTCGGCATCGATGACGTGAGCGCCTTTGCTGCCTAAATAACGGGCAGCTGTGGATTTACCGGAGGCGATGCCGCCGGTGAGACCGATGGTGATCAATGGGCTTCCTGTGGCCAAAACGGGGCGTATGGTAGCGCCGGTGGGGGGTGTCTGCCACACCGGGCTTGTACGGGCCGGAGTCGAATGCTCGATTAATGATGACGCCTTGCCTAGGATGTGCGCCGGAAACAGCGGTTTGAGGTGCAAAGGTTCAAGGTGCCGGAAGTCATATTTGTGCAGTTCGACGGATCCCGGCTTCAAGTGACCGGCCCCATTGGTGACACCGTGCTGGATCTGGCGCTCGACAATGGCGTGCCAGGCATCCTGGGGCAGTGTGGTGGGGGTTGCACCTGTGTGACCTGTCATTGTTATGTTCACGCACCGTGGTTTTCTCAACTCGTCTCACCGCACCGTGATGAGACCGATATGCTCGAATATGCAATTGATCGAAAACCCTGCAGTCGGCTCGCCTGTCAGATCAAATTAACCGATGCGCTGGATGGGATGGTGGTGAGCTTGCCTGAAACTCAACTTTGAATACTTTATTAACCACTACTTTGTTAAGCACTACTTTGTTAACCACTACTTTGCTAACAACAGATGAAGCAACACGGATGAAGTCATGACAAAAGAAATCTGCATTGTCGGTTCCGGTATATGTGGCATGTGCACCGCGATATCGCTGGCGCCAAGCGGTCACACCATCACCTTGCTCGAACGCGATGCCCCCCCACCGGACGGCGATGCTGACCAGGCGTTTTTTGAATGGATTCGGCTCGGCGCGGTGCAGTTCAGACACCCGCACGCGTTCCTGGGTCTGATGTGCAATCTGATCCGGGACAACTACCCGGATCTGATGCAGGAGTTTTTCAATGCGGGCGCGCGTCCGGTCTGGTTCAGCGAAATGCTCACCCCGCAGATGAAGGCGAAGTATAAGCCGCAGCCGGATGACGAAAAGCTCTGGGTGTTGCTATGTCGACGGGCGACCATCGAGACGGTTCTGCGCCGCTATGTGGAACGTCTGGCCAACGTCACGATCGTCAATCAGACCACCGTAACGGGGTTAATGGCCGAGGTTGTTGACTCTCAGGTGGTGGTTAATGGCGTACACACCAGAAAAGACGGTGCCGCCATGACGAAACGCGCGGATCTCATCATTGATGCGAGTGGTCGGGGTTCGAAATTTCCGCGCTGGTTTGCCGATCTGGGTGTACCCATTCGCGAAGAAAAGGAAGACGCGCAAATCGTCTACTACACCAAACACTTCAAATTGAAGCCAGGGCAGGCTGAGCCACCCCGCGGTGAACGTCCCGCTGCCGGTGATCTCGGTTACCTGAAATTCGGTGTGTTCCCGGGTGACAACGGCCACTTCTCGGTGATTCTGTGTCTTCCATCAGACGAGGAAGATCTGAAAGCAGCGGTGCGCGACACCGACAAGTTCGATCAGATCTGTTCACAGATTCCCGGGGTTGCCCAATGGACCAATCCAGATCGGGCTGAAGCAACCACCCGACCCTTCGGCATCGCCGACATCGCCGCTGTGTGGCGGCACTATGTAGAAGACGGCAAACCCAAAACCGTCAACTTCTTCGCTGTAGGGGACGCGTCAATGCGGACTAACCCGCTGTACGGTCGTGGCTGCAGCACGGGGGTCATGCACGCGCAGATCCTTGCCCAGATTGTCGATTCGGACATGGCGGCGAATGACCAGGCCCTTGCCTTCGATGTGCAGACCCTGGATCAGCTGCGTCCGATTTACGATGCCAGCCTGCGGGAAGACAAGAATGGTATCCGGCGTTGGACGCAGATGAAGGAGGCGGGTCAGGATGCTGCGCCAGACAATTTTAAAAAACGCTTCGGTGCAGCCTTTGGCGATGCCATCAGCGCTGCCTCCCGGCGTCACCTGTTTGTTGTCAGAGGAATCATGAAGACGTTCCATCTTATTGAAAAACCAGGTGATTTTCTTAAAGACTGGCGTATCCGGACGATCGTCCTGCTGTACATGCTGCGCGGTCGTAAGCGTAATGCGGCAAGCCGCCTGCAACCCGGTCCCAAGCGGGATGAGCTGTATACGCAGTTAGGTCTGCTCGAACCGTCGCAATGACCGTCGCAATGACCACGGGAAAGACCACCGGAAAGACCACCGGTTAGATGAAGCCGATCAACGCCTATCTGGTCGGTACCGGCAGCTGGTTCATGGCCTTCGGCATGCAATCGGTGATGTTCACCTGGCTTGTCACCATGGTGCTGCGTGAATCGCCGACCATGGTGGGGGTTGCGCAGATGACGCTGCTGCTTCCGGGTACGTTGCTGATTCTGCTCGGTGGCGGTATCTCAGATCGCTTTGGCGGCTTACGTGTGGTGATGCTCGCGCAGAGCATATCGGTGGTGGCGCCGATTCTGCTCATCTATCTGATCTGGACCGACAATCTCACATTCCAGACCATGCTGATTTATGCGGTTCTGATGGGTTGTGCAACTGCGTTTGTGACCCCGGCGCGGGATGGCCTGTTGAATCACGTTGCCAGTGGCCGGATACAACATGCGGTGATGCTGACCAGCATGACCCAGTTCGGCTTTCAGATCCTCGGGTTTGTTTTTGCCTCGTTTACCGACGCCGCTGGACCGCTGGTCATCCTGCTCGGCCAGGCGTCGATTCTGGTGATCGGCGTGGTTGGTTTTTCGCGCATACCGCCGCAAACCGCAGACACGCACAGCCACCGGCATCTGTCGATGATCAAGCTGGTCAGGGAAGGTGCGGTGACCGTGTGGGGTGACAGACAGATGCGCACGGTGCTGTTTCAGAACGTTGCCATGGGCATGTTTTTCATGGGCTCTTATATCGTGACCATGCCTCTCCTTGTGCGTGAGGTATTCGAAGGATCGGCAGCCGATCTCGCCTGGATGAACGCAGCGAACAGTCTGGGGCTCGTGTGCACGACCATGCTCATTCTGCGGTTGGGTGGTATACACCGGCAGGGGCGCGCGTTGATTCTGGCTCAGGGCATTGGTGCGCTGGTGCTGGCAACGGGCGGTGTCGTTCCGAACTTCGCCCTGTTTGTGGCGATGCTGTTTGTGTGGGGTGCCTGCGGTGGAATCGCCATGACCATGGCCAGAACCATCGTGCAGGAACAGGCACC
>JAQBYL010000464.1 GCA_027622495.1 Pseudomonadota bacterium | reverse complement strand
CTTGACGGGCATGGGAGCCGATGATGATCAGATCGGCCCCAACTTCGTCGGCAGCGTGAGCAATTTCACTGGCGGGGTGACCGGACAGAACGTGACAGACCACCTGGCGAAAATCTGCCCGGGCCGCCAGTTCATCGAGTTTTGCCCTGCAGATTTTGCTGGCCTCACCTGTCAGATTCAGAAGGGCCTGCGCGACTGGTGCTGACTCAACCCCGGTGTAGGCGTAGGACAGTGGTTCCACCACGGTGACCAGGGTGACATCGGTGTTCGAGTCATCGATCAGATTCTTCGCTGCGTCCATCACCGCATCTGAATCCTGCGTGAGGTCGAGCGCGATGAGGACATTCCTGTTTTCCATCACGGGCCTTTTCTGGGACAAAAGGAGGAATTCTACGGGGCGCAGGGGGGTTGGGCTATAAGCAATGTCACCTAGCGCGGGCGAGCATCAGCGTCTTCATCTCCTCGGCTGGCCAGCGACGACAGTGGTGGTGGATCGGCCGAATACCCGCAGTTGTACTTCCTGCCCGTGTTCACCCAGGCGGATGACAGCTTTGCTCGACAGTTTAGTCCTGCGGATTCGTTGATCATTCAGGTAAGTACCATTGCGGCTGTCGAGGTCGCGAATCCACCAGGCGCCATCGCGATATTCGACTTCGGCATGATGCCGGCTGGCCAGGGGATCCAGTGTTGGCACGTCGCAGTCGATGTCGCGACCGATCTGGAAACGGTGGGTAAAGGTAGCCACGTTCGGCCCGTTTTCAGTAGACCAGGAGACTTGAACTGCCGGGACTTCGTCATCGGGTCGGCCCACATGGGTGGTGGCGAACAGGTCGAGATCCTGTGGATCTCTGATGATTCCTTCGGCAGTAACCTCGAAATACCAGGCAAGACCAACCACCACGGGCAGAAGCAGAAGCAGCCCGACTACCAGAAAACGAATCACCCACTCAGCAACGCCAAACGCAGGAAACAGTTCGGCAGCACCCAGAGAAATAGTCCACGCGGCAACGAGATAGACGCTGGTCACCTGAAACACACGGCGGCGTTTGAGCTGATTGATCAGATAGGTTAGACGGGATTTAGCCATTTGTCTGAGGGCGCAACAGTAAGTCCTGATTCTTGCAATCTACCCTACGGCTGCTCTGCGACTGGCGCAAGCTTCACTGTTGCGGATAATGGAGTTTCATTCAGGACAGGAGCGGACCCGTCAGGGAAGCCCGGATCCAGCAACCCATCGATTTTCTGGCGCACGGTTACCAGGTCGCGATTGGTTTTCTGATCGAATACTCGTTTCAAATGCTTGGTGCCATCATCATTCTCCAGGCTGAGGATGGTGAGCGGATCGTGATACCCAATAGGCACATTGCCGGCGAAATTCACCAGAATTCCTACGCCAATCGGATCATCGAAGGGCAGGTCGGCATTTCCTACGCCAACGATCCGTTAGCTGGCGATCCAGGTCATCCGCGATGCCCTGAAGCAGACCGATGCGGTGCATGAGCCAACCCCGCAGATCGGTATCGCTGGTTTCGGTGATTCATCGATCGATCTGAACTACCGTTGCTGGGTTCCGACAGATCGCTATTTTGAGTGCCTGCACAAGGTCAACATGCAGATCTGGAAGGCGCTGATTCAGGCAGGCATCACCATACCGTTCCCTCAGCGGGAGGTTCTGCTGTTGAACAAGGCTGAATAAATAAAGTGATCTGATCGATGTGCGGGCAGGCCGATGGGTCTGCCTTAGTTTGTGATGAAAGTCTCATACTTACATCGGCCTGATCTCGAATAGATATGCACGTGTGATCTACTTCAAGAACTGAATGATTGGTTGGATCAGCGCATGCCCAGGTCAGCGTCACCGCCCGAGATGAATGGTGAGATATCACACATTGCCAAGAACGGCGTTCTGCACGTATCTGTAACAGGGCAGATTGTGCTTGCCGATGTGGTTGATCATGTCATCAGGCATCTCGATCTGTGGCAGAGCCAAACGCGAATTTTATGGGATCTGCGAAGTTATCAGCAGCTCGCCGAGGTCTCGAGCAGTCTTCGGGAAATCAGCATCGGTTTCCGCAAAGTCTTGAAACTTCGTGCCGGTGGTCTGAGTGCATTGGTTGTCAACGATCAGAACGGCCTTGGTCTGGCCCGACGATTGATCAATCACATGGAACTCAACCAGGTGGATGTTCGGTTCAAAGAGTTCACCTCGGTTGAACGGGCTGAGGATTGGCTGCTGGGTCAGCTTTAACCAGCTTGTGCCAGATATGCATCCTTCTCATTGAAAGTGCCAGGCAGTATGCTCGATGTGATTACTGCACAAGAGAAAGCTGATGCCTGCACTCGACGGTTTGCGGATTCTGGACATGACCCAGTACGAGGCAGGCACGTCCTGCACCCAGGCGCTTGCCTGGCTCGGCGCCGATGTCGTGAAGATCGAGGCCCCCGGCACGGGGGACCCCGGTCGCGGTCTGCGGGGTGATGGATCCGACGCGGAATATTTCGTGGTCTGGAACAGCAACAAACGCAGCGTTGCGCTCGATCTGCGCAAACCAGAAGGGCGCGACATATTGCTTAAGATGCTGCCGAACTACGATGTATTCGTTGAAAACTATGGTCCTGGTGTGATCGAAAAGCTGAACATCGGGTACGAAGTCATGCGGCAGATCAATCCCGGTATCATATATGCACGGATCAAGGGGTTTGGCCTGGATGGCCCCTGGTCCGACTACAAGTGTTACGACATGGTCGGTCAGGCCGCCGCCGGGGCTTTCTCAATAACCGGTGAACCGGATGGGCCGCCAATGCGGCCAGGACCAACAATGGGCGATGCTGGTACCGGTGTGCAGATGGCTCTGGCGATAGCAGCTGCTTACGTTCAGAAGCTTCGTACCGGCAAAGGTCAACTGATCGAGATATCCATGCAGGAGGCGATGACCTACTACCTGCGAACGGCAACCAGCAACACTAAATACGGAAAACAAGCGACCCCACGGACCGGCAACGGTCAACTGCCGACCATGTCTTTGTACCGCTGTTCTGGCGATGGACCGAATGACTATGTGTTTGTAATGGCGGTGACGCCGCGCATGTGGGAAGCCTTGTGCGTAGTGATTGGCCAGCCTGATCTGCCCGGTGATCCGCGGTTTGCGCACCAGGCGGATCGGTTCGAGAATCGTGATGCGCTGCGAGCCATCATTGGTCAATGGGCGGCGGAGCGTGATAAGTACCAGGCCATGCAGGCGTTGTCAGAAGGCGGCGTACCGGCGAGTGCGGTTCTCGATACGCATGATCTGTATCACAATCCACATCTGCTGGCGCGTGGCTTTGTGCACACCGTGGAACATGAAGTGCATGGCAGCATCAAGCTGTTGGGTTTTCCACCCCAGCTGTCGGAAAGCTCAGTTCCCATCCAGGCCGCACCGACGTTAGGGAAGCATTCATCGGAGGTGTTAGCTCAGGATCTCCATCTG
>JAQBYL010000463.1 GCA_027622495.1 Pseudomonadota bacterium | reverse complement strand
ACGTAGCACGGCCACCCCTGGCGCTGGAACGGCTCTCGGTGACAGACGACGGCAAACTGCGCTATGCACTCAAACGCCCCTACTCCAACGGCACCACGCACTTCCTCTTTGACCCACTCGATCTGCTCGCCAAACTCGCAGCCTTAGTGCCCAGACCCCGGGTCAATCTGACCCGGTATCACGGGGTATTCGCCCCAAACAGCAAGTTACGCGCCAGGCTCGTGCCGGGCAAGCCGCGGAAGAAGCGCACCCACAAGCCTGATCTGTCGAATCCGCCCAGCCTTACAACTCAGCCACAGCCGCCTGATACAACGCGCCTGACTTGGGCACAACGGCTCAAACGTGCGTTCGAGTTCGACATCACCGTATGCCCCTTGTGCGGTGGAAACTTGCGCGTCATTGCAGATATCACCGACCCTGCAATCATCAACAAGATTCTCACCCACATTCGACAATCACGTGCACCGCCCGCGCAAGCGCAAAAGCGCGTTTCATATACAGAGTCAGATCAACAAACCCAGGGCAGTGTATAGCCTGAGCATAGGGGCGCTCGGCTTCAATTTCGCAAACGTCAAATTATCGCCTATTCCAATGCAGGACAATGGCTAACCTGCGCGTATGACAAGTCGGGTATCACGGCTTCCCCACTCTTTTGAATGGAAAACAGCCGTGCTCCATACTTTTGGCTCAGCAGCAATAACGTGGTTATAGTTCCTATCCGTCGAGCACTTCCGCCCAGGCATCCGGCATCCGCGCTCCCGGCTTGGGACTGATGTAGATGAGCACACCCGGTGGTTCAGCGCGTTCGGTGACAGGCACGCGCACCTGATAGATCAGTTCTTCGCCGGTTTCAAAAAACTCGGTGAAGCGTTGATCAAACGCATCATCCGATGCGCCGAGCAGATCTTTGAATATTGCGCTGACGGTCTGCATTGCAGTCTCTTAGAACGCGTCCGGTTCGTTCTGGAACTGGCGGTGAATCTCCATCAGTCCCGGCGTGAGGATGGCAAGCCAGATCGCCGCAGCAATCGCCACTAACCATACCGGCAGGACTAACAGCGCAACAATCCAGGCTGCAACAAAAAAGTACACACGCTGCATCGCGTCTCGCGGTGAGACCTGGTCTTTGTCGCCATCGCGAAGCAGCGGAAAAGCTTTGGGACGCAGAAACCAGCCATGGGCGGTAAGCATGAGCAGAAATCTGGGCCACGACAGATCTTTGGCACCCAGTGTTGGGTCTGTGTCGGGATCGGCATCACCGTGCGTCGCCATCGCTGCACGGATACGATCCCACGTATAGCGGGCTTCCGGCCGGGCACCTGCACCACTCATGTTGCTGTACTTCGGAACACATCGCCACCGGTACAGCACACGCCCGGACTTGTCGATGGCAATGACTGCGGGTTGGTAATAACCGTTGGGATGGCTGGCCCAGGAACGCTTGCGCAGGTGGCCATAATCCTGGTTATAGAAAACGTCGAGCCATCCCCGCGCTTTGAGGTCTTCGCGGATCTCGTGATGCGGATCACCGATCACCGGCAGCTTCATCTGCCAGGCACTTTCCGCTTCTACCGCCAGAGAGTGTGGCTCGCTACTGATGCCAAACACTTCGCCTCCTGCAGCGCGAATTTCATCAAGCACGCCGGTCTTCTCATAGCTTCGTAACTCGAAGCGACAGGGAGGTCACCACAACCCGCGGTAGAACAGCAGCACAACGAACTCATGCTTTTGAAGCTCACCAGCAAGCCACGCCTGGCGCGCACCTTCAGGTGGATCGAGCAAGCAAGGAATATCGCGTTGTGCCTGCTCCGCTAGACTGAATTCATAGCCACCTGCCACGGGCTGAAATCGAACCTGCTCACGCGCGCAGATCTCGCCATCACATAGAACCAGTCCAAATTCAAAGGGCTGGTCGGCGTTGCCAGCGAGCGCCTGTTCATAGTCGACGAGACCCGTCAGCTCAAAAGTCTGAGCCTGTGTTTCGTTGATCCACTTTAACGCTGCCTGCGCCTGCGGCAGCAACTCTGCGGGCATACCCTGCGTGGTCTGCATTGCGATCTCCCTGACCTGTCTGGAACTATATCGGGCTCCGGGAACACCGACAAATTGAGGAAAGTTATTTCGCAGCCGATACGCTCACGTGCATAACTTCTGTTCGGCCTTCCTCGATCACCAGCCCCACGGCACCAGCATCAAGGGCGTCATCGCGCGCCTCAATGAGCACCTGCCCATCGATCCTACCGCTGATCAGATCGCCCTTGACCGTCAACATGAACTCATAGGTCACATCGAGCTGCCAGTCGAACGCCACTTCCCCGAGCACGATCTCCTGATGGCATGCGCGCACCAGTTGCACGGTTCCGGGATTCTTGAACAGAAGGCCATAGTAGCGCGTCATGCCCTGCACCCGAGCTGCAACGCCAGTCCGTCGGGCCATGTGCGGCCGGATCGCAGCGGTCACGGTGTAGTCCTGCCATTCGCGCGTGCCCTGCATCACTAGACCGGTCCCCTGGTTCTGAATCAACCGCAACATTTCCGGCATATGCCGGTATGCCCACATAGTGTCGACGCCGTTCACCCAGGCCCGGCGCCACATGGAGCCGTCGTGCTTGGGACTGGTGAAGGTCACCTCAGGCGCGCCGGACCAGCCGAGACGATCAAGGTAAACGCTACCACCCGATTCTGAGTGGCTGACCAGCAATCCCACTTGAAAGATCGGTCCGGGTAAAGAAGGGACGACCCATTCGATCTCGCATCCGCTTTCTCCAACGCGCATAACAGGACTGTCGACGGTCACCGGTGCATCGTCTTCGCCATAACAGGTCACATAAACATTGACCTGCGCCATTGACACACCGGTAACCCGGGCAGTCAGCGTCTGCCCGGGAAAGAGTCTCGGAGAAGCAAGCAGGGCATAGCCGCGCTTTTCGAAGTACCTGGCCTCCTCCTTGCTGGGTGTGAACACCGGGGTTCCAACTCGAACCGGTTCGCTCGAGGAGATACGAAGGCCCTGCTCACCGTCGGCCTGTGCTGCGTTGCCGAGTTCGCCATCTCCTTCGATTATCTGAAAACCCTGCACGGAGCCCGAGTAGGAAAAATGAAACTGAGCGCCATCTTTCGGTGCTAACCCATCAATGCCCGCAAGCCGTCTGCCCATGCGAACGATGTGATCCGTTTCTGCCGCACAGTCACTGATGGCTCGACCGCCATCTGCCGTCGGGATGTAGATCCGGTCCGCCACCGGACCACGCCAGTCGAGCCCCTTGTTAAGCCCGGCGTCGATCCCGCCAAGACCTTCCTTGATACCCATCAGGCAACCCACGTTGCCGGAGTTGCAGTCCGTGTCCCAGCCACAGGTGTTGATGATCTTCATGGTCTCAGAAAAATCGCCTTCGCCATGCAACAGCGAGTGAATGATCAGCCCGTGATTCGGCACCATGTGGCAGTTGCCACCATACTTGTCGTAGCCGTAGTTGGCCTCGATGAGTTCGC
>JAQBYL010000462.1 GCA_027622495.1 Pseudomonadota bacterium | reverse complement strand
TGGCAACGATGTTGGTCACCTGATCAGCAGCCGCCGAAGACACTGGGTGGACTCAGCCAAACACTACCCACGCGAAACCCTGAACGTTGAACGATCCCTGCAGCGCGAAGACCGCGACGGACGTCTGCATGGCCAGTGTGCGAGTCCAGGATGTGTTGAAGGCTATGTTCGAATCGTGCTCGACCCCACGATGGCAACCGATCTGGGGCCAGAGGATATTCTGGTCGCTCCCTATACCGATCCGGCGTGGACGCCCCTCTTCCCGAACGTTGCGGCAGTCGTTGTGGGCATCGGCAGCTTCCTGTCGCACGCAGGAACAGTCGCGCGTGAATTTCAGATACCAGCCTTAGTGGATGTCACCGCCTGCACAGACAAACTCAACGAAGGCGCTCGGATACGCGTGAATGCCAGCGAAGGCTACCTTGAGGTTCTTGAGCCGTGATCGTGCTGGCCTTTCTCCTGTCGCTGCCACTCGCGGTATCCACTTTAGCCGTGGGGTATGAGGTTCTCGACCGGCAGCCTGCAACACAGACACTGCGCCGGTTGACTGTGCGCATCGCCATCATGCTGATCATGTATCTGGTGTTCGGTCCCGCAGCACTTTATGGTCTGGGTGGCGCATTCGCATCGATTGTTGCGCTGCATCTGATCGCCTTCTGGGGTTTACGCCTGGCCGTCAAGGTATCCGGGTCGCAGTAGCCACCGGTCAAATAGGCTACAATCCGCCGTTCCCGCAACGTTCACGAATTACGGAGTTTTGAGTCGATGGCATTGTCTCTTGGCGTACACGTTGGACAACAGAATATGTCCATGTCAGATATGCGGGCGCTATGGCGCAAGCTTGACACCGCGGGTGTCGACTGGATATCTGCCTGGGATCACTTTTACGAAGCGCCACCAAAAAACGGTACCGAACCGCATTTCGAAGCGCTGGCAACCCTCGGTGCCCTCGCCGCAGAAACAACCCATGCGCGGATCGGCTGCCTGGTCTTTTACGTTGGCTATCGCAATCCCGCGCTGCTGGCCAAAGCGGCCACTACCCTGGACCACATCACCAACGGTCGATTTGAACTTGGCATTGGCGCCGGTTGGCACATCTGGGAAGCCACCGCCTATGGGTATGCGTTTCCCGACATCGGCACCCGTCTCGACATGCTCGACGAAGCAGCACAGCTTATCCGGCGCCTGCTCACCGAGGAGCGGACCACCTTCAACGGCAAACACTTTCAAACCGTTGACGCGAGCTGTCTGCCAGCCCCCGTGCAAGCCAATCTGCCGATCTGGATCGGTGGAGTCGGTGAAAAACGTACCCTCAAGATCGTTGCCGACCACGCCGACGGCTGGAACGCCGCCTACCTTTCGGTGGACGAGTTCGGCCG
Organism: Pseudomonadota bacterium; assembly: GCA_027622495.1. Classification (GTDB taxonomy): domain Bacteria; phylum Pseudomonadota; class Gammaproteobacteria; order Pseudomonadales; family Azotimanducaceae; genus JAQBYL01. The sequence continues at coordinate 2,125 of JAQBYL010000462.1, read as the reverse complement.
CCTGAACCAGGTGCTGGATCAGTGGTGCGAAGAAGAACAACGCGATCCCGCGACTGTGAAAAGAGCGGCGAACATCATGTTCAACCTGGGCCTGGACGAAGCCGACCTGGCTCGCCAGCGGGAGCGACTGAAGGCCGACTGGGGCAATGCGAGTGAGCGTGTGGCTGGAGGCGCGTTGCTGTGCACACCAGATCGCGCGGTGGAGCGAGTCCTCGATTATGTGCAGGCCGGTGCGGATGAAGTGAATATCGCTTTGCGCGCACCGTGGCACCCTGAGGCCCTGGACGCCTGGCTGAACGACATCATGCCGGCGGTCCGTGCTGAAGTCGGATCAGCGAAGATCCAGCGAAAGGTTCCTCAATAGAAAAAAGAGTAGAAGGCGCGGTAGGAACCGCAGCAGATACCCTTCAACGCTCCGCAATCGCCTGTGCAAAACTGAGCACCCGTTCGGCTTCCTGTGCATGCAGGTTTTCGATCAGCTGACCTTCGAGCACAGCAACCCCCTTACCTTCCGCCTGCGCTTGTGCCCAGGCAGCCAGAACGGCGCGCGCGTGCGCAATGGCTTGCTCATCAAAACCGAACGCCTGATTCGCAACATCAATCTGAGTGGGATGAATCAGTGTTTTGCCATCAAAACCCATGTCACGGGCCCGTTCACAGGCCTCGCCCAGCGATTCAAGATTGCGGAAGTCCAGATGAACGCCGTCCAGAATCGTCAGCCCCAGAGCTCTTGCAACAGTCACGCAGTACTGCAGCAGAAAGGCAAGATTGCTGCGATCGGGCGTGTGCCGCGCACGCAGTTCTTTGACGAGATCACTGGTGCCCATAACCAGTACCTTGATCCGCGGCGACAAGGCGGCAAATTCCCGCAGATCGAGTACTCCTTTCGGGGTTTCGATCATCAACCAGATTTCCTTGTCCTGTCCGCCGTACCTGTCCACCACATCGAGCAGACCACATACCTGGCCGGCAGATTCGACTTTCGGGAACAGGAGCGCCGCGACCGATGTGCCCGCAAGCGCTTCAACGTCAGCTTCTCCCCACGGTGTATCCAGACCATTCACCCGAATAATCAGCTTGCGGGAACCAAATCCTCCCTGTGCAACGCAGGCCCGCACCTGTTCGCGAGCGGTGGCTTTAGCATCGGGTGAGACCGCGTCTTCAAGGTCAAAAATGATTGCGTCACAAGCAAGTGACCTGGCTTTTTCCATAGCCCGACTGTTGGCGCCAGGCATATACAGCACTGAACGATGCGGTTCGATTGCAAGCCTCCATCTTTTTTAAGGGAAGCAAAGATCATAATGGGAAAGCGTGAGGAAGTAGAGGTCAGCGGATGGGATTGCTTTGATTTTCAAGTTTCTGGGGGACGGAGAAGAACGCGCTGCAGCGGCGGATGCGCGATTCACGACAATCGGCTTTAGAGCGACAACTGTAGTCGGCCAGGACCAGGATCATGGCAAATGCCCCTAAAAGCAGGGCCAACGCATGGATCGCACCACCTGCCAGCCAGTCGGCATCCTGATGCCAGACATGACTGAGTTCCGGTGCGAGCATGAAGAACTGAGCGAAGTAGAAAAACATGGCGATGGTGGTGGCCACAGCAAGCACCCGGGAGAGTCTCAGACCGAGTTCGCTTTTAACCGTGATGAATGCGAGAAGCGCACCTACACCGAAGGCTGTCATCCAGAAAACGGGGTCCGGTCCGGACATATGAAGCACTGCGAATACTACAAAAAGGCAACCGACCAGAGCGTTTACTAAATGCACAATTTTCTATTCCTCAATCTGTTCCTTGAACGCTTCCTCGAGCGCTTCCTCGAGCGTCACACGCCTGAAACGTGATGAGCCAATACTTCACAATGCGGGCTGAACCGTCAACTATTTTGTTACGTCTGGTGACATATGTCGTGAATCAATGAAGTAACTGAGTTTTTTGGCATTTAATAAAGTTTTTTTATTCCCAATGGATATAAATAGTTTCTAGCCGATCTGAGCGGATTGACCACCATCCACTGGCAGATTGGCACCGGTTATAAAGCCAGCCTCATCGGATGCGAGAAACAACGCGGCATTGGCCACATCCCACGCAGAGCCCATTTTTTTACCGAGCGGGACACTGGCGTTC
>JAQBYL010000461.1 GCA_027622495.1 Pseudomonadota bacterium | reverse complement strand
CGCCGATCACCAGCAATCCCTGCTGGCCGCCCTGGCCGGTGCCCGGGCGCAACTCGGTGACCAGCCCGGTGCGATCGATGTGACCTTGAATGCAACCCAGACCCCACCGGCAGGCTCCACACTGTTTGTGATTGCGCGCCCGCCAGGCGGTGGGATGCCCTATGCGGTGGTGCGTCGACCCGCCCACCCGCTGCCGCCCAAAGTGCGTCTCGACGATCTGGTCAGTATGAATCCAGCCCTGCCCATTTCCGCGGCGGGAACTGTCGAAATCGTTGCCAGAATCAGTTTTTCAGGCGCACCAACGAGTCATCCGGGCGACTGGGAATGGCGCTCCGAGCCCTTCTCTCCTGGTCAGAGTGGCTCAATGGAGCCTATTCAGCTGAACGCGACCCTCGCCCCCCCGGAAAGCTGATCGCCCGAAAGCCGGCTGCGTGCCTTACGAACCTATTTGCCTGATCCTGGTCTAAACGGCCACGCCCCACTGCGGATAGACAGTGCGGATAGACAGTGGGGATACGCGGTGCGGATACTCGAAGGGGAGCAGGTATGGGGCTTGGACCCACATTGAATTTAACGCAGCAGATTGCCGATCACATCGCTCGCGGGATCGTCAGCGGCCACTTATCTCCACAGAGTCGCATACAGGAACTCAAACTGGCCGGCGAACTCGGTGTGTCGAGAGGCTCGGTACGGGAAGCTCTACTGATTCTCGAGGGCCGTCACCTGGTGGAAATCATTCCCCGACGGGGTGCCGTTGTTAAGGGTCTCAAGGCCGATCAGGCGGCGGGCTTTTCGAAGCTCTTCTGCAATCTGCAGGTCATGTGTCTTGAGCATCTGGTGTTGCGCAAGGACATCGACCTTGGCGATCTTCGGCTTGCCCTGCCCTTGATGACTGATTCCCTGAGAGATACCGACACGCAACGCATGATCGACGCCCGCGGACGTTTTCTGTCTGCGATGTTCGATCTGGTAGATGACTATTATCTCCGGTGCGTTGTGAAAGACTTAGCGGCGGTCGGTCAGAGGATGGCTTATCTGGTAGCAGAACATCCGCACTATGACATGCGTGACAGTGTGCGTTACCACCAGGCTTTGTTTGCAGCACTCGAAGAACGCGATGAATCCCGCTTGAAAGAACTGGTCTGCGCATTCGAGAAACGCCAGTGTCGTCTGGCTGCCGGCTGCGAAAACACCACTGGGTGAGCCAAAAAAAGAAACAACTATTACGCTGACGACTTTATTGCTTTAGACTACGCCGACGCCGCGCTCTGTGAACCTGTTCAGGGTGCTGCATTACTTTTATCTGTGCGGTACTGATCTAAAAGCTACATGCGACTTAAGCAAATCAAGCTTGCCGGATTCAAATCATTCGTTGATCCAACCGTCGTCACCCTCCCTGGAAATCGCTGCGCTGTTGTCGGTCCGAATGGTTGTGGCAAGTCGAACATAATCGACGCAGTTCGCTGGGTGATGGGCGAAAGTTCTGCCAAGCAACTGCGTGGCGAAAACCTGGCGGACGTGATCTTCAGCGGATCCAACACACGTAAGCCCAGCGGTGTCGCAAACATCGAGCTGATCTTCGACAATTCTGATCAGCGCATTGGCGGTGAGTACAGTGCGTATGCAGAGATTTCCATCCGCCGGCAGGTTACCCGCGATTCCCAATCCAACTACTATTTAAATGGAACCAAGTGTCGGCGCCGTGACATCGCCGACATTTTTTTCGGGACCGGCTTTGGTCCGCGCAGCTACTCAATCATCGAACAGGGCATGATCAGCCAGCTGGTCGAAGCCCGGCCAGAAGACCTGCGGGTATTCCTGGAAGAAGCGGCCGGTATCTCCAGGTACAAAGAGCGCCGCCGCGAGACCAGCAATCGTATCAAACATACCAATGAAAACCTGGAACGCCTGACCGACATACGCGATGAACTCGGCCGTCAGCTCGACCACCTCAAGCGCCAGGCAAAAGCGGCTGAACGCTATCGGGAACTCAAAACTGAAGAGCGAAAGCTCGGTGCCGAACTGTATAGCATCCGCTACCGTGGTCTTGCCGATCAGCTGACCGCGCGAAGTGAGGCGGTGGCGCAACTGGAGGTTGCCTTAGAAAAGGCCATCGCGTTGCAGCGCTCACTGGATGCGTCAATCGAACGCCTGCGCCAGGACCATTCCGAAGGCAGTGATGCCTTCAACCGTGAACAGGGTCGGTACTACGAGCTCGGTGCCAGTGTTGCGCGGATCGAAGAAACCATCGCCTTCAATCAGCAGCGGGTCAAACAGCTGGAACTCGATCTAAGCCAGGTCAGTCAGCGCGCTGACGAAGCCGATCGCCAGCTGACTATGGACGAAGACCAGATCAGCCGCCTGAACACCGAAATAGAAAAGCTGGAGCCCGACGTCAGCAACGCGCAGGTCAGTGATCGCGACGCAAGCGATGCGCTGACCGCGATCGAAACCCGCCATCGCGAACTGCAGAACGGCTGGGAGGATTTTTCCAGCCGTGCGGCCAACAACGATCGTGACGCTGAGGTTCAGGCATCGCGTATCGATCACCTGGAACAGTTGATCCAGCGGCTCAAGACACGCAGTAATCAGCTCGAAGACGAATCACGCAGTTTCGAAGGTGAACGGCCTGAAGCCGGTGTTGTGGATTCTCTGTTTGAAGAAATCGAGTCAGGCCAGCGCAACTACAGAGCCGCTGAAGCCGACATCGATCAGTGCCTGAAAGAACTGGCGGCGGCGCGCGAAGACGTTGTGAGTCGTGAGCGCGTCCTCGAAGAGGCGCGCAATGAAGTGCAGGGTCTGCGTCATGATCTTGCCGGTTTAGAAGCACGGCAGAAGGCAGCGCTGGGTCGCGCTGAAGGTGATGTAGAGGATTGGCTCGAGCAGCAGGGCCTGGCAAACGCCACCCGTCTTGGTGAAGCACTGGCAGTGGTTCCGGGATGGGAGCGCGCCGTGGAGATTGTTCTTGGCGAATTCATCCAGGGCATTCTTCTCAACGACCTGTCGCCTTACAGCGATGCACTCGCGACCCTGAAGGAAGGTCACATCGCCCTGGTTGAAGGGTCGCTTGTGAGCGAAGTCAGCGGGCCGTTACCCGCTCTGGTTTCGTTGATCCGCTCTGACGGTGATGATCCGTTGAATATCGGTTCGCTGATGCACGGCGTGTTCGCTGCTGAATCAAGATCCGTAGCCCTTGCCAGTCGAGGCAGTCTGAAGCCCGGTCAGAGCATCGTCACCCGCGAAGGTCTCTGGGTAGGTCCTGACTGGTTGCGCATGCTGCCGCATACCGATGCGGATGCGGGCATCATTCAGCGCGCCCAGGAACTGGAAACACTGAATCTGCGTGTAGAAGAAGCAGAGAACACCCTGGCAGAAATGCAGCGTCTGGTCATTGAAGGCCGTGAGCGGGTAGAGTCTCTGCAGTTGCAGCGCGAAAGCCTGCAGACCCGCGTTAATGAATTGAGTCGCAGCCTCGGGGACCTGAAAGCGGATCACGGTGTGCGGCGGGTTCAGCTTGAGGAAGCGGATGCCCGACGGATGCG
>JAQBYL010000460.1 GCA_027622495.1 Pseudomonadota bacterium | reverse complement strand
GCAGGGGTTGAATCTGCTGCATCGGTGGCGTTCCTTCGAGCAGGGCCTTGCCATTCCAGTCGTACCAGCCACCGGGAGTCATGGCGAGCATTGCTACGTCGTACCAACCGGTTTCGATTGCTTTCTCAAGCAGTGCTTGGGCGTTTTCGTGGCTGGAGAAGCCGTAGTATTTGACCTTGCCGGCCGCTTTAGCCTTCTGAAAGGCGCCATACATCTCTTCGCTGCCGATGAGGTCGGCGTTGTTGGCACCCATCTGGTAATAAGCGTCGATCTGATCCACCTCGAGATCACGCAGACTCTCTTCCATCAGGGTGGTCCAGTTTTTTGCTGCCTGCTGGTGTTGCTCGAGCGATACCGGCTCGCCCGGACCTACTTCGATCGCGGTCATGCCTTTGGAGATCAGAAAGATGTCATCGCGGTGTTCTTTCAGAAACGGCGCCAGGTTGCGTTCGGCGTCGTTGTAGTAACGGCCGGTGCCAACGTCGAACACGTTTACACCGCTTTCCAGTGCGACATTCAGCAATTTGTCTTTACGGCCCCGTGACAGGGCAGCTCCACAACCAAACGTCAGGCGACTCGCCTCAAAACCGGTTCGGCCCAGCGTTCGCTGAGCCATGGCTGGCCAACCCTGCGCACCATCCACCGACACTTTGCCTTCCACTGCCGCGGCCCTGAGATTCCCTGACGCTAAAAACGCCTGACCGCCGATGCCAACCATCGCCATTTTCTTCATGAACGAACGACGATCCGATAGCCAGAATTTACGCGTCATAACAGGTCTCCTGTGGGGCTTAAGCTCAAGCTTGAGTCAGTCATTGTAGGCTTGCGGGTTATTCAGTGCCACCGTCATGCCCGCCACCGCACCCTCAAACACCGTACGGATCGCGGCGGTAGCGCAGCATCTGACCACTGGCCACGCCGGTGTGGCGGTTTTCAAGCTGGCTGTCAAAAGCGGTCTGACCGTTCACAAAAACCTTGTGGATGCCGAGCGGTTCCTGTTTCGGATCATCGTAAGTCGCAGTGTCGATGATGCTGGCCGGGTCGAACAGCACCAGGTCAGCCCAGCAACCGGGTTTGATCTGGCCACGATCTTTGAGGCCAAACGTCGTTGCCGCTAGGGAAGTCATGCGCCGCACCGCTTCCGGCAGAGACAGAAGGCCCCGCTCACGCACGTAGTGGCCCAGCACGCGGGGAAAGGTTCCAAAAAGCCGTGGATGTGGGCGGCCGCGAAGATCAGGGATGCCATCAGAGCCGACCATCATGTCGCGATGCTTAAGATTAGTTTCCACATCCGCCTCGTCGATAATGAACTGTATGCAGATGGTCCGGTCGCCGCGCTCGGCGGTCAGAATCGATAGCAGCACATCGATAATGTCGCGGGTTTCTTGCGCAGCGATGTCTTTGAGCATACGGCCTTCGTAGGCGCGATTAGCCGGGCAACTGGCGATGCGGATCACGTTGGCCAGCTCACGACTCGGGTTATCGAGATTGAAGTATTCGATCATGCGACCGCTGCCGGCCGTGTACGGGTACACATCCAACGTCACGCGCTGGCCCTGTTCCAGGGCCCGGTCTACTTTGGCCAGCGACTCACCTACCTTTCCCCAGTTGGCTTGACCCGCCGATTTATGATGCGATATGTGCAGGTGCACACCGGCCTGTTGACCGATTGTGAGCGCCTCATCGACTGCCTCAAGCAGGCGATCGCCTTCGTTGCGCATATGGGTTGTGTACAAGGCATCGAATGGTGCAGCAGCTTCCGCCAGATGGGCGACTTCATCGGTTTTGCTATAGCGGCCGGGCCGGTAGATCAGACCGCTGGAAAACCCACATGCGCCCTGCTCCAGCGCCTGCGCAACGTGCATGCGCATGGTGGTCAGTTCAAGCGCCGTGGGCGCCCGGTTGTCCATGCCACAGACGATGGTCCGGACCGTGTTGTGGCCCACCAGCATCATGTTGTTGATGGCCGGACCACGCTTGAGCACTGCATCAAAGTAGCCTTCAAGATCGGTGAACTCACCATCGAGACCGGCAAGGATGCCGCCGCTGGCTGCGACCGAATCCATGGTCGGATCCGCAGGGATGGCGCTGAAGCCACAGTTACCGCTGACCACAGTGGTGACCCCCTGGGCAAGCTTGAACTCCATTCCCGGATGGCGGAAGAACGCACCATCATCGTGGGCGTGCGTGTCGATAAGACCCGGCGCCAGGGTCATGCCCAGGCCATCGATTTCTACGTCTGCAACGCCAAGCGCACCGGTGCGATCCACCGCGACGATGCGCCCTTCGGCAATGCCGACGTCAGCGGAATAGGCTTCGCCACCATTGCCATCGAGAACGCTGACGTTTCTGATCGATATATCCATATGTGCTGCTCAGCTAAAGGCCGTAAATCCCGGGTCGGGTCCGAATCCACTCACCGATCTTTTCACCGATCATGATCGCCGTGAGGTTAGTGTTAGCGCGCGGGACCCAGGGCATGATGCTGGCATCGGCCACCGCCAGATTGTCCAGATGGTGTGAGCAGCCAAAGCTGTCGACCACCGCTTGCGCATCGCTCGCCGGACCCATTTTGAGAGTTCCGCACGGATGATAACCACTGCCGGCGAAACGTCTGCACAACGCCGCGAGGTCGGCGTCGCTCATGCTGTCTACGTCTCTCGGGAAAGTAATCTCATCGATCATTCCCGCGAGTGGTTCGGCCCGGGTGAATGCCAGGGTGTCGCGGTAGCAGGCGACCAACCGGTCACTGTCGCGCGGATCTTCACAGAAACGATTGTCGATCACCGGCGCAGCGTGCGGGTCGGCAGAGGTCAGTCTCAACTCGCCCCTGCCATGCTGATACTCGAGCACCGCGGCAATCGCAAAACTTGCAGGCCTACCCGGCCTTCCGCTGAAGCTCAACTGCTCGATCTGCAGGTCGTTGCGATATTCAGATCCAGGGGCGGTGTATCGCAGGATGGTCTGAATCATCGGCGCATCAAAATCGATGATGTCCGGGTTGCGCACCGCGCAATTGACCGACAGCGCGGGATGGTCCGAAAGGTTTGCACCGACTCCCGGAACCGCATGCAGCACCTGCAGGCCTAACCCGTCAAGCGCGCCGCTCGGTCCGAGACCGGATCGCATCAGAATGCCTGGCGAAAGCAGTGCGCCTGCACATAACACCGTGGTCGTTCCGGCTACCGTTTCGATGGAGCCGTCAGCCGTTTCGACTACTACCCCTGTACACTTGCCCCCTTCCACAACCAGTCGGGTGACAAGCGTATCGGCACGAATGGTCAGGTTGGGGCGAACCCTGGCAGGTGCGAGGTATCCGATCGCACAGGATACCCGCAGGCGACCGAGCTTATTCATCGGCTGCGGTCCGGCACCCCAGCCATCCGGATCGTTAGCGTCATCGCAGGCGGGATAACCGAGCTTGGTGCTCGCTTCGAGAAACGCCTGATGCTGAACCAGCAGGTCAGCGGGTGGATAGCGTCGAATGCTGATCGGACCGGCATCGCCGTGATAGTCGGCGTCACCATAATCCAGATCGCGCTCAAGACGTTTAAAG
>JAQBYL010000459.1 GCA_027622495.1 Pseudomonadota bacterium | reverse complement strand
CAGCGCCGGTAATTTTCACGGCGAAAATCTGAAGGTACAGGAGCGCTACACGCTGATCAGCGACAACCACATGCGCTATGAAGCGATTATCGACGACCCCGATGTATTCACCGAGCCATGGACGATCAGCCTGCCGCTGTATCGACGCATTGACGAAGGGGCACGAATACTCGAGTACAAGTGCGTCGAATTTGCCGAAGACGCCATGTACGGGCACCTGCGCAAAGGTGCAGACCCGACCACACCCGCCACCGATCTGAGGTGAGATCCATGATCCATATGACATTGCTGTTCACCGGGCTCCTGTCTCTGGTGTTAACAGTCCACGCGCAAGAGAGCAGTCCTGTTCCCCGAACAGCCTGGGGGGCACCGGACTTTGAAGGCAACTGGGATTTTCGTTCGATCACACCGTTCGAGCGTCCGGAGTACTTCAAAGACAAGGAATTCCTCACCGAAGAAGAAGTGGCGGGCTTTGAAAAAGCTGTGAACGACGGCCGTATCACCCGCGAAGCAAGCACCGAGTTCCAGCAGGGTCAGGGCGACGTGGATGTGGGGTACAACTCGTTCTTTCTGGATCTGGGTGACAAGATGACTGGCACCATGCGTTCATCGCTGGTGACCGATCCGCCCAATGGCCGGCTACCGGAACTGTCCGCAAACTCCCGTTCCCGCATGGGCGAAAAGATCAAGCTCTGGGCCCGTGCACCACAAGGCCCCGAAGACCGCAATCAGTTCGATCGCTGTCTGATGGGTTTCAACTTCGGTCCACCCATCACCCCCGGCGCCTACAACAATATGATGCAGATTGTGCAGACCGAAGATCACGTTGCGATGCTGGTAGAGATGGTGAATGACCACCGCATCATTCCCACCGGGGCACGCGACCCGCTGCCTGCAAACATGCGTCTGTGGAAGGGTGATTCCAGGGGAGAGTGGCAAAGCGATACCTTCGTTGTTACCACCACTAATCTGAACGACCACTACATGTTTCGCGGTGGCACCGGGAACACCACCCTGACCGAACGCCTTACCCTGAAAGACGCAAACACCCTCGAGTACCGCTTCACTGTCGACGACCCGCTTTCGTGGCCTGTGCCATGGAGTGCTGTGATGGATCTGGTGCGCACCGATGATGATGTTTTTGAGTACGCATGCCACGAGGGCAACTACGCCATGCCATTGATGCTCAAGGGAGCGCGCAAACAGGATCGTGAAGGCACCGAGGACGACACCTGGCTGCCTAGCTGGTCCAAGCCGCGTTCGTGAATGCACTGTGCCTTCAACTTAGAAAGAGGATTGCATGCCACCGGAATTAAAGAACCTCGTTCTCGCAACACTGTTGTTCGGATCAACCGCACACGCTCTGGAAAACGCCGAAACGATCACCACCAGAACCCATCGCCTCACCGAGGTCCGAAACGAAATCTATCTGGCGCAGAGCACCGCACCTGTATTCAACTCCAACTCACTGGTGATTGTGAATGATCGCGATGTCATCGTGGTGGACTCACATGTAACACCCTCCAAAGCTGTGGATCTGATCGAGTCGGTGAAAGCTGTTACCCCGAAACCGATCACGACGTTGATCAACTCCCATCACCACTGGGATCACGCACACGGTAATCAGGTTTTCAAGGACATTCAGATTATCGGTCATGAATTCACCTACACAAAACTCGCTGGCGCACCGCTCATTGAGCTCGCGTATCAGAACGGGTTGAAAGGTAATGCAGCGACCATTTCCCGGGTGGAACAAGCAATCAAAGACGCCGGGTCTGATGAAGACCGCAAGCAGTTCGAAACGTATCTGGAACTGTTCAAAGAACATGTCCATGATTTCGACGAAATCGCGCCCATCCCCCCTAACATCACCTTGAGCGATCGAATGACACTGTATCGAGGTGATCGCGAAATTCAGATCCTGTTTCTCGGGAGGGCCCACACCGGCGGCGATGTGGTCATTTACTTTCCAGATGACAAGCTGGTCTACACAGGCGACATGGCGTTTGCCGGGCCCTCCTACATGGGCGACGGTTATGTCGACGAATGGCCCGATACACTTGAGAACCTGAAGCAGCTTGAGTTTGACATCTTTGTTCCCGGGCATGGTGATCCGATCACGGACCTCAATCGTCTCGATCTTGCGCAGGCCTATTACCGTGACCTGTGGGTGAAGACCGTGGCCAAACACGCCGAGGGTATCAGCGCAACGGAAGCCGCACAGACCATCGATATGACCAATCACACAGACATACCGATTCAGAAAACCGGTGTGGATCTCACCGCAGTTCAAAGAATTTACCAGCGTCTGGAACAACCGGACTGATCGGTCTGATCAAGGAAACCTTTTGCTGACGTATCCCATCCGCCTGATTATCCTGTTGACGAGCCTGGTCCTGGGCGCATGTCAACAACCCACCGAAACAAGGTCAGACGTCGAAACAACACCTGGGTCCGCTGTCTCGTCAGCGATAACACAGGGTCAGGTAGACGATGAACGCATCATGCTCGCCGCAACTGCTGAGCCAGGCAGCTGGCTGACCTACGGCCAGACCTACAAGGAACAGCGTTATTCCAACCTGACCCAGATTACCCGGGCCAACGTTACTGACCTTGGCCTTGCCTGGACAAAGGTGATCGGCGGGACTGGTGAACGCATGCAGGGTACGCCCCTGGTGGTGGACGGGGTGATGTATGCAACCAGTGGCTGGAGTGTGGTCTTCGCGCTCGACGCGGCCACAGGAGATGAGATCTGGCGCTTCGATCCGAAAGTCGATCGGGAGTTCGTCAAGTATTCCTGTTGCGGCGGTGTAGTGAACCGCGGGGTTGCCGTATACAACGGTCGGGTTTACGTCGCCACCTACGACGGTCGCCTGCTGGCGATCGACGCCACAACAGGCAAGTCGGTCTGGGATATCGACACCTGGCATCCCAGCGCCCTCGGCAGGTTCAATATATCCGGTGCACCGCGCGCCGCGGCGGGGAAAATATTCATCGGTCAGGGCAGTTCAGAAAGCGGGCATCGACGGGGTTACGTCAGTGCCTACAACGCCGACACCGGCGCTCTGGTGTGGCGTTTTTACCTGGTGCCCGGTGATCCATCGCTGCCCTTTGAGCACCCTGAACTGGAACTCGCAGCGAAAACCTGGGGCGGCGAATGGTGGAAGTTTGGCGGCGGCGGCACGGCCTGGAATTCACTGGTCTTTGATGAGGAGTTGCAAACCCTCTACATCGGCGTGGGGAACGGTGCACCGTGGCCCCGGCATATTCGCTCACCCGGCAATGGAGATGACCTGTTCCTCACTGCAATCGTGGCTGTGGACGTCGATAGCGGACGCATGAAGTGGTACTACCAGACCGTTCCGGGTGACAACTGGGACTACAGCGCTGCCATGGACATTGCGCTGGCTGACATGACCGTGGACGCCGTTCCACGCAAAGTTCTGCTGCAGGCACCGAAGAACGGTTTCTTCTATGTGATCGATCGAACCAACGGTGATCTGCTGCGTGCTCATCCGTACACCGACGGCATCACCTGGGCTACACACGTTGACAT
>JAQBYL010000458.1 GCA_027622495.1 Pseudomonadota bacterium | reverse complement strand
CCAAAGCTATGGCCAACCACAATAGGTTGCGGCCCCAGATCAGCGGCTTTGCAAACGGCCCACACCTCACGGGCGAAAGTTTCGCCGCTGTAGCGGTCACGCCAGCCGCTGTCGCCGTTGCCGGATGAATCAAGGGCGGCGATGCGGAATTGATCGGCGAGAAATGGCGCAACAAATCGCCACCATTCAAGATGGGCGTTGCTGCCATGGATCAGAACGATGCCTGGTTTGCCGGGCTGCCCCCATACGCGATAGTTGATTGGTGTGCCATCCACATCAACGGTTCCGGTTTCGGAATCTACATCCAGGGCGCTGCGAAACCAGTGTGGTGTCTGCATGGAACTTCTCTGCCTTAAAAAAATCAGCCAATTTACAATCCGGCGGGCCTAAGTGAAAGGCCTGGTCGGCCGAAGACCCGGTTTAGTCGGGTTTGGTCAGCCAAGCAGGCTTTTCACATAAGCCTGCACGCGGGGGGTGGCAACAAAGTCCGGGTGGGTCTGACTGAGTGCTTTCAGAACCTGTCGTGCCTCGGCTGGCTGGTTCAGCAGCTCTAAAAGCACCCGGCTGCGCCGGTATTGGGCGCTCGGCGACACTGAGCTGTCCGGGTAGGCGCGATCAAAGTCGGCGAGCAGATCGTTAACGAGCGCTGCATCGGCGCGTGTGGCACCCAGTGTGCACTGCATGAATGCCTCGGCACTCAAGGGTCGAAAACGCGCATCAAAGGCGAGACATTGCTTGAACAGGAGCCAGGCCTGCTCGTTCTGCTTGCGATCGAGCAGGCGCTGCAGGTAGTAAACGCCGTGCTGCAGCAGCAGACGTTTGTCCTGCAGGTCCTTCAGGCGTTCATGCACCACCGGATCCTGCTCACGATAGCGTCCGTCGATATAGGTATCGAGTTTCTCATAAGCCTGCTGTATCCGGCGGCTGCTGGTTAGGATATGCAGCTCATTCCAGAGCTCGCGCTGCACCGTCTCATGCTCACGCGCGGCGTGCTCAACATCCTGCTCCGGGGAACGTTCGGTATAAAGGTTGAGCCCTTTGCGGCTATAGAAAAGCAGTCGACCGATCAGAGCGTGAATGCTGAAAAAAGCATACCCGGCCAGCGCAAATGCCCACCATTCGTGGTGGTAGAAGAGAACGTGCACGATGGCCAGTTGGGGCAATGCAACCAGGATGGCGACGGGAATGAAATACAGGTGCAACCCACGCAACACCACAAACCAGTTGGCAGGGTTCAGACCCTGGCGCAGAGACTGTTCCAGGCACACGCACAACCACGGAACGGCAAAAGCGGCGAGAGCAAACCCGGCAGCAACCAGGCGACCTTCACGCACCAGGTTCATCTCAATAGCCATTACCGTCAGAAACGGCAGCATGAGTCGGACCGACATTCCACTGGTGTAGGGGTTCAGATCGGTGACCCCTTGAATATCAGCATCTTCAAGCCCGCGCGCTTCGTGCAGCAACAGGGTCTGACCGTGCATGCTCAAAGCGCCGAGCAACAGATACCACGCCGGTAGAGTGAAGCCGACCGCCAATGCAACGGCGATCGGTTCATAGACAACAAACACGTCGATCAGGGCAGCCAGGACCCAGCCGATGATTGTCCAGAAACCGAGCAGCCAGATTGCCGGGGCCTTGATCGGCCATGTGAGCATGCGCAGGATCATGGGCGAAGTGTATTGGTTGCGGCGCTTGCGGGTAATCTTTAGGCTTGATCGGATCACAAATATGGGAACGGGATCATGTCGCACTGCGCAGGCGTGCGGTTGTTTCCGCACTGCACTCTGACAATGTACTGTACCAGTTGGGAAATCGCGCACGGGCTGACAGGGCAGGTCGCCCATGTCTGAATCGCTGATCGAAAAAGCACAGCGTCTTAAACCCGTGATTTCAGCCGCCGCTGATCAGATCGACGAAGACCGCGCATTGCCCGAGGCACTCGTCGCCAAGCTCAAGGCCGCAGGATTTTACCGGGCCCTGATCCCGGTTCGTTTCGGGGGGCTTGAGCGTCCCCTGCCAGAATACCTGCGTAGTATTCAGGTGCTTGCCGAGGCGGATGCCAGCACTGCGTGGTGCGTTAACCAGGGCTCGGTGATCGGAACGGGCACCGTGTGGCTGCACCCGGACGTGGTAACCGAGATCTGGTCTGATCCAGAGATGGCGTTTGCCAATGGTCCGCCGGGAGATGGCCAGGTTGAATTGACCGGGGATGGTGTGATCGCGACCGGCAGATGGGGATTTTCCAGCGGCTGTCGCCATGCGGCGTGGATGACGGCTGCAGCACCGGTTGTCGATGCTCCCGACAAAGTGGCAACTCCTCCCGTGACCGCGCCTTCTAAAGCTCCACCACCAAGACCTCACAGAGAATGGCGAACCATATTCTTCCCCAAGCAGTACGCGACCTTTCATGACACCTGGGATGTTCAAGGGCTGCGCGGTACTGCGAGTTTCGAATTTTCGCTCCATAGACTGAAAGTCCCTGCGAGACAGGTAGCCAACATGGCAAACGCTCCCAGCCATGACAGCGCCTTTTACCGGATCCCAACGGGTCTGGTGTTCGCCGTGACGTTCGCAGCCGTTGCCCTTGGAGTTGCGCGCGCCGGCGTGGATGCAACACTCGATCTGGCACAAGGGAAATTACCGCGGTTCAATAACATTGTGGTGAAGGACGATCCGGACGCGCAGAAGATGATGGGCGAAGCCGAGATCCGCTGGCGGGCAGCCGAGACATTTCTGAAGGGCACCGTTGACCGGGTGTGGGATGAATTGACTCATCAGAACGCCATCACCTCTGCGCAACGGGTAGATCTGCGCATGGCCGGCACGCATACCATCCGCGAATCGGCTGCGGCTCTGGATCTGGCCTACACCGTAGCCGGATCGAGTGGCATATACCGCAGTCATCCGCTCCATCGACGCTACCAGGACATGCATGTGATCACCCAGCACGTGCAGGCCAGGATGTTGTATTACGGATTTGTCGGGCGGTATTTTCTGGGTCATCCTTTTGTTCCTGGACCACTGAATTAGCATGTTCGTACGCGCCGACTATGATCAATATGCGCACGTGAGTGCCGCCGACCAGCGCTGGATTCCCTCGCCCCAGGCAGGTGTGGAGCGCGTTTTGCTTGACCGTGCGGGAGATGAAGTTGCAGTGGCCACCTCGCTGGTCCGCTATGCTCCCGGGTCTGCCTTTCCCGGCCACAAACACACACTTGGCGAAGAGTTTATTGTTCTTGAAGGTGAATTCGGGGACGAACACGGCCGCCACCCGGCGATGAGTTATGTTCGCAATCCGCCGGGAACCGCCCACGTACCGTTCAGCGATCCGGGCTGCACGATCTTCGTTAAGTTACGTCAGTTTTCGCTGGATGATCACGATCAGTTTTCCAGAACGATCGATCCAGTTTTACCTGACCACGGTTGGCTGACCCAGTGTCTGTTCAACGATGGGCGCGAAAAGGTGGATGTCATTGCGGCCGCCGCTAACACACCAGTTCGTCTGTCGGCTGACTATTTCTGTCGTGAACTGCTGGTTCTCAAAGGCTCAATCGACTGGCAGGTGGATGTGACCCA
>JAQBYL010000457.1 GCA_027622495.1 Pseudomonadota bacterium | reverse complement strand
TAAGGAATCAGGTTGACCTTGCATGCCATTATATCGGCCTGCGTGCAACATTGACATCTCACCTCAATGCTGATGTTATCCGGCCCGGGAGGAAAGGGAGAGCGTCAACGCGCCTCCTGATCTGAGGAAACGGCCGGTAATTTATCGGCCGTTTCTTTTTGTGATCGCCGAATTTCCCTACACTGCTGCGACTACAAACAATCGGTATCTACCATGCAACCCATCCTTCTCGTCACCGGAGGTAGTCGCGGTATCGGCAGAGCAACTGCCATTGCGGCTGCCCGTCAGGGTTATCAGGTGGTGGTGAACTACCACCACAATGCCGACGCTGCCGCAGAAGTTGTGCAGGCTATCAAGGCGCAAAACGGTCACGCCGTGGCGATGGGCGCAGATGTCAGCAGTGAATCGGACGTCGTCGCGATGTTTGCCCGCATCGACCAGGAACTTGGCGCGATCGATGTACTGATCAATAACGCCGGTGTCGTTGGGTTGCGCGACAGCGTGATCAATATGGATGCGGCACGTCTGACCCGTATGTTTGCGGTGAACATTACCGGGTCCTTTTTGTGCGCACGCGAAGCCATCAAACGGATGTCTACTGATCTGGGTGGTAAAGGTGGGCGCATCGTCAACGTCAGCTCTGTTGCGTCAAAACACGGCGCACCGGGTGAGTATGTTGACTACGCAGCATCAAAGGGCGCGATCGACACCATGACGCTGGGTCTGGCCAAAGAAGTCGCAACGCAAGGCATTCGTGTGAACGCTGTTCGCCCTGGACTGGTTTACACCGATATCCACGCGGCCAGTGGCGAACCCGGTCGAGCGGATCGAATCCGTCCGCAGATACCAATGCAGCGCGTCGGTAACCCGGAAGAAGTGGCAGCAGCCATCCTGTGGCTTGCATCAACAGAATCTTCCTACTCAACTGGTGCAGTTCTCGATGTTGCGGGTGGTCGTTGATATGCTCGCGGCATTCTGACTGAGGAGATTCAAATGATTCGATTCGGCACACTTGGCGCTGCCAGGATCACACCGAACGCTCTGATCAAACCGGTCAAAACACGCGAAGATGTTGTTGTGGAGGTGATCGCCGCGCGCAACCGGGATCGTGCGGAGCGCTTTGCCACCGAGCACGGCATTGCCAACGTGGTGGATGATTACCAGGCAGTTGTCGACTTCAGTAGCATCAACGCTGTGTATAACCCGTTAGTGATATCGGAACACCGAAACTGGAGTATTAAAGCACTGCAGGCAGGCAAACATGTTCTATGCGAAAAGTCCTTCGCCATGAACGCCCACGAAGCACGCGAAATGGCAGACATCGCGGAACAGACCGGCCTCGTGCTGATGGACGCTTTTCACTACCGCTACCACCCGGTGTTCAACCGCGCGATTGCCATTGCTCAATCCGGCGAGATTGGTGAGCTCACCCGGATCGAAGGTTACTTTCACATCCCGGTAACCGACCAGACCGATATCCGCATGAATTATGCCGTGGGCGGTGGCGTCACCATGGACATCGGCTGCTATCCAATATCGTGGATCCGGCATCTGACCGGCGAAGAACCCGATGTGTTGTCGGCCGAGGCTATTGAGGGACCCGCCAACGTGGACCTGGCTTTGTCTGCCGAGTATCGGTTTCCCAGCGGGATTACCGCATTCACCTCCGGCGATATGCGTACGGGTGTGAAAGTTCGGATGGAGCTGATCGCCACGGGTACCAGAGGAACGCTGACGGTACTTAACCCGCTGGTCCCGCAGATGGGCCATCTGATTACGGTCGCCAGCGCACAGGGCGAACGAACCGAGACTCTGGACCTGCGTCCCAGCTACGACTACCAGATGGACGCGTTTGTTGATGCAGTCACCAGCGGAACACCAATCTACACCCCTCCGCTTGACGCTATTGGTCAGATGACAACGATTGACGCCTGCTACACCGCTGCCGGCCTGCCTATCCGCGGGGCCTGACCACGGATCAGGCGCTTGCGCCCAACTGATTCAGCCCTTCTGTCCGAACGTTGCCTTGCTCACATGAAAGCGAAACGGTTTGCCGTCGATTTCGGTCTTCTGGATCTGATCGCTCCAGGTGTCATGGTCGAACGTTGTGGCGAGTGTTTCTGACATGATGTACTCACGGTGCTCCTCGGCGGCCAGGATCAGAGCTTCGTGCCCGTCGTAGCGAACTGCCACGCGATCAATCACATTCAGACCTTTCTCTTTGCGGGTGTCCTGCAGAATCCGCACCATGGCGCGCGCATACCCACCGCGAACTAACTCATCGTCCAGAGTGCAATCAAGATCCACGGCGATAAAGCGGTTCGATACCGTATTGGTCCCTGCTTTCGGTTGTTGTACAACTTCGATTTCTGCGTCATCGAAGCGCTCACCATTCAGATCGATGCTGCCGTTTGCCTGCAGATCGCTGATCTGATCCGCGCTCAGGTTGTTTATGAGGCCCTGGAATTCTTTCATGCGCTTTCCAAGACGCTTACCCAGCAGGGGAAAATTCGGCTTAGCACCAAGCTCAATGAAAGCACTCTCGTCCGCTGAATAGGCGACGCTGTGAACGTTAAGCTCACTGCGCAGATAGCCTTCCAGTTTGCCCATTTCGGTCAGGAGCGACTCGTCTCGGTTGATCACGGTCAGTCTGCGCAAAGGTGTGCGCAAGCCCACTTTTACATCTTCGCGTTTCTGTCGTCCCAGCAGAATCACCTGCTGCATGCGGTCCACCGCAATTTCGAGTTCCGGCTGAACCAGAGGTTCTTCGGATTCAGGGTAATCACAATGGTGGACTGATTCCGGATTGGGCGGCGTGCCTGACAGGTTCGCCAGTTCGCGGTATACATACTCCGACAGAAACGGTGCAAACGGCGCCATCACCTGACTGAGTTCCAGCAGCGCGGTATACAGGGTGCTGTAAGCCGCAATCTTGTCTGCCGTTATGTCCTTGACCCAGAACCGCGATCGGTTCAGACGGATATACCAGTTGGTCATTTCTTCAATGAAGGTGAATAGCTGTGGTACCACGTTGTACAACCGGTACGCATTCATCTCACGCGTTACGCTGGTTTTCAATGTCTGCAGACGCGAAAGGATCCATCGATCGAGTATGTTCTCTCCCAGATGGTGCCCTTTGTCAGGAGACCACTGATCGATTTCTGCATAGGTTTTGAGAAACGAAAATGCGTTGTACCACGGAAGCAATGCGCGCCGGGTGATGTCACGCACTCCGGTATCTGAAAATCGCTGTTCATCCCCACGGACCAGACCGGAATTGATCAGGTACAGACGCAGTGCATCTGCACCGTAGGTTTCCATCAACTGATCGGGCGGTGTGTAGTTGCGCAGCCGCTTCGACATCTTTTTGCCGTCTTCTGCGGAAACCATGCCGTTCACGATCACGTTACGAAACGCCGGCTTGTCATACAGCGCTGCAGCCAGCACGGTCAGCGTGTAGAACCAGCCTCGTGTCTGATCCAGACCTTCCGCAATGAACTCTGCGGGGAAACTCGCCTCAAAAACCTCGGCATTCTCGAACGGATAGTGCAGTTGAGCGTCCGGCATGGAACCCGACTCAAACCAGC
>JAQBYL010000456.1 GCA_027622495.1 Pseudomonadota bacterium | reverse complement strand
CCGAGGTTGGTCGCATTGCAGGTGACCCTGACCGGAACGCTCACCTGCCCGACAAAGTTTGAAAGGAGCGGTGCGATCCGTTGATCTGAGCTCGCATCATCCACCAGGAGAATGGAAACTTGCGCGCGATTGTGTGACAGGGAGGTTTTAAGGCTTGCAAGGCAGCGCATCAGATCTGCATAACCATTGAACACCGGTACGATCAAACTGACGCGGTTGATGCCAGCATCGTCCATCAGGGTCCCCCGTCGCTTTTGATCTGACCGAGAACCTCTTTAAGTTCCACCCGCCAGTCGGAAACAAGATCGCCGAAGTCGGTTTCAAATCGACTGCAATCGAGGGCCGACCAGGGTGGTCGCCGCGCCACCTGGTTGAGCGCCGCTGTAGTGGTTGCCTCGATTGGCACCATCGCTTGTAACAAACCCACTTCCACCGCCTGGGCAACGATATGGGTGGCAAAATCAAACCACGTGGTCAGCGGGCGGGCGCCAAAATGGTAGAGCCGATGCGGCCACACCGGTCTTTCCAGCATGGCAACCACGGCCGCTGATATGGACCTTGCAGAACAGGGCGCACCATGTTGATCGCTCACTACGCTGAGTTTTCCGTGCTCGACCGCCCGGCGCAGAATGGCTTTGACGAAGTTTTTTCCCGCACGGCCGTATATCCAGCCAACACGCAGGACGGCAGCATCTGCACAGGCTTCTAAAACCTGGCCTTCCCCCTCGAGCTTAGTGCGGCCATAGACACTTTGTGGCGCGGTGGGATCGTCTTCGCGATAGGGTCGGCGGCCTTTCTGATCGACGCTTTCGTCAGAAAAGTCCCCGCTGAAAACCCCGCTGAAAACCCCGCTGAAAACATAGTCTGTAGAAATCTGAATCAGTCGTTCGCTGCCGCCCAGGTTCTGCACCGCAACGGCAAGGTTTGAAGCCCCTTCGGCATTGATTGCGCGGGCGCGGGCTTGATCGGTTTCGGCAGCATCGACGGCCGTATACGCAGCACAGTTAACAAACGCATCGCACCGGGAACGGCGGGTCCAGTCTTCAAGCTGCGCCCTATCACAGATGTCGACCTCGGAGGATCGCGGCCCATCCACCTGCCAGCCCCGGGCAAGCACCGCTTGCACCAGGTCGCTGCCCAGTTGACCGTATGCACCAACAACACCAATCCGCATCAGACAAGACTCTCCACGTACTCAGCGAGCGACGCGTTAGCCTGATCCTTGTCGGAAACGAGCGGCTGATCGAGCGGCCAGGCGATCGCCAGATCAGGATCGTCCCAGCGCAGACCCCCTTCGTCACCGGGGGTATAGAAATCCGTGCACTTGTACGAAACATCCACAGTTTCTGACAAGGCAACGAACCCGTGCGCGTACCCGGGTGGAACATACAGTTGATGATGCTGCTGGTCGTCCAGGGTTATCCCTACCCAGGTCTTGAACGTCGGCGATTTCGGATCGATGTCTACCGCAACATCCCAGATCTCCCCTCGCACCGCTCTAACCAGTTTGCCCTGAGGGTGCGCGATCTGAAAATGCAGCCCCCGCAGCACACCACGTGTGGATCTTGAATGATTGTCCTGCACGAACACCACGTTCACGCCTGCCTGCTGGTAGCGCTGCGCATGATAGCTTTCTATAAAAAAGCCTCGCGCGTCCGGGAACACCTTTGGTTTGATGAGCAGCACGCCGGGCAGCGCAGTTGTTTCGATATCCATTTAACCTCGTATGCGTCTGTTGTCGGGTGGGCGTTGCGTCCTGTCGAAGGTCGGGTAGCGTCCACGCAGGTCCAGGTCCGGATGGTAAAACGGGTCCCCTTCACGAACGAAAGTTTCTATATAAGGCATAAGCCGTTCAATTTCCTGCTGCCCGAGTGCCTCACGCGGACGTGTGGCCGACTCGAGATGCAGTGCCTGAATCGCTGGATCATACAGATTTCGATAGCCCAATCGGTGCAGCGCGATACAGATCGCCACATCTCCACAGATCACCAGACCTTCATCGAACCCGCCAACCTCATCATACTTGGTGAACGAAAGAGCAATACACGCCCCGGTGCAAGCCAGTACGTTGCGCGGCAAAAGCGGATCCACAAACATATGGCCATCATCGGCCTTCAGCGGAGCGCCGCAGTAGACATGGTCAGCAAATCTGCCGATGCCCACCACCACACCCGCGTGCTGGATGGTCAGATCCGGATAACGCAGCAACACACCCACCACCCCCGTGTCTGGTCGCAGGGCCCGCTCAACCAGCGCTTCGAGCCAGCCGGAACTGAAATCCTCGATGTCGTTATTCAGATAAATGCCCACCTGACCCTGCGCGTGCTTGCGACCCGTGTTGTTCAGACGCGACCAGTTGAACTCACCGTCATCACGAACAACTTTGAGAGCATCAAACCGTGTGGGGGCTGAGGCAAGCCAGTCGAGGGTCGCAGGTTCTACCGATCCATTGTCAACAACAATCACTTCGAAGCTTACGCTCCCCGGATCCAGATAGACGCTTTCGATACACTGCTTCAATAGATCCAGACGATCTCTTGTGGGGATGATGATGCTCGCCTGCACCCCCTGCGACTGCTCTGTGAGCTCGTTATGATCCTGGTAGATGTTGAGTGCAGCAGAAACCTGTTTTTTGCTGCTGTTCAATGCTTGTGAGCGAAGCCTGCCGTAACTGACCCAGGCATTCCGGGCGTGGGCAATCCGGCCATTTTGCGCAAAACATCTGCAACACAGATCGTAAACAGATTCGCAACCATGTTGCCGGAGATGATCCAGAAGCATCGATCGTCTGATCAGTATGCTATCGCCGATGTAGTCGCAGGCGCGCAACAGATCCGGATTGAAACCCGGTTTGAAGCGCGGGCTGTTCGGCCCACGAAGGCTCGCCACATACTCATCACCGTAGACTATGTCGGCATTCTCAAGCCCGGCAACGCTAACAAGCTGGCCTACGGAAGACGGTTCGAGCTTGGCCTGTGGTGTCTGCACCAGGACATAGTCGCTGCCCTGCGCTGCTGGTTGTTCGGTATCAGTAAACCACCAGCGCTCGACAGAAAAATTCTGTATCGAGGTATTTGTGGGCATCCTCGAGCGCAGCCAGAGCCGGAATCGTCTGGCGTCACGCCGTTTGAAATAAGCGCTCTGATCAACCGCCCAGAGGGCAGTACGAAGGAGCCCATCGCGGGTCAATCCAGCTGCCTTGAGATAGGTAAAAAAACCTGGTCACACCGCTGAAACGCATCACGTCCACACAGGCAGATGCAAGCGCCACGAGTCGCAGGCCGTGACTCAAGCCCTGGGTCAACCGGTTTTGCTTCGAACGAGAATCCATGCCCACCGTTTATTCAAGTTGTGTCAGAAAGGATTTGCGTCCTGATCTTCGATCAGAGAAAGCAGGTATTCACCATAACCCGACTTGATCAGTGGCTGGGCGATTCCTTCCAGCGCGGCGTCATCGATCCATCCGGATCGCCAGGCAACTTCTTCAGGACAGGCTACCTTCAAGCCCTGCCGATGTTCTAATGTTGCAATGTAATGCCCGGCATCAAGCAGGGATTCGTGGGTACCGGTATCAAGCCAGGCATAACCCCGCC
>JAQBYL010000010.1 GCA_027622495.1 Pseudomonadota bacterium | reverse complement strand
CGTAAATTTGTTGCGGATCTGCGCGCTGTGCCTCGTGCAGGGGAACTGCCACCGCTGGTTCTGGCAACCCTTCGCCAGAAAATGATCAAGCTATCTGAAGAAATCGGCGAAGGCATGGTGTTTGCCAATGGCGCTCGATCACATATGCGCGATTCGCTGTCGGTGTTGAGTGACAAGGCGAAGAGCAGTCCCGATTTTTACATCGGCAACATGATTCCGACCTGCATTTCCGATGACGAGGAAGCCGCTAAGGCCATCAACAGACGTACGCTCACCAGCTACGCGATGCTGCCCAACTATCGCAACTACTGGAAAGAAGCTGGCTACGTTGAAGAAATGGAAGCCGTGGAGGCAGCGGTTGCGGAAGGTGACATGAAGCGTATACCTGCCTGCCTGTCCGACCGCTGGCTTGCCGATACCACCCTGTTCGGGTCTGCATCCAAGGTGCGGGAGGGAATCGAGGCGTGGTTCGACGCCGGGATCAAAACACCGATCATCGTCCCGTCCTCTGCGGTGGGCAATCAGCTCAAGGCATTTGAAGAGTTCTTTGAGATCTGGGATTAGTGATGAGTGTTTATCTGATAGCCAACCTGACGATTCACGACCGTGAGCGGTATGCCCAGTACGAAAAGGGTTTCATGGAAATCTTCCAGCAGTTTCAGGGCGAAGCCGTCGCGGTTGATGAGGCGCAGGAAGTGCTCGAGGGTGACTATGACTGCACGCGAACGGTGATCCTGCGCTTTCCTGATCGGGAGGCCGCCCACGCCTGGTATGACAGCGAGGCGTATCGGGAGTTGGCGAAACACCGGTTTGCTGCGAGCAGCGGCAATGCATTGATCGTGAAAGGTCTGTAGTGCACGTCTGGTTGATCCGCCATGCCAAATCAGCCTGGAGCCAACCCGGGCTGACCGACTTTGATCGACCCTTGAACGCCCGGGGTGAACGCGATGGGCCGGTGATGGCTGACTGGTTGAGTCGACAGAGTGATCTGCCGACCTGGATCTGGTCGAGCGATGCCGTTCGCGCCCGGACAACCGCCGGGTTCGTGCATGCGGTACTGCCAGACGCAGAACTGCAAACCGATCACCGGCTTTATCATGCTGGTCCGGAAACCATCCTCAATCTGATCCGTGCGACACCGCAAGGAGTCAATTCCGTCGCCATCGTGGCCCACAATCCCGGTTTGACCCAGATGTGTAATCTGCTCTGTGCCACAGCCAGGATCAACAATCTGCCGACCTTCGGTGTGACCCGCTTTGAAACCCAATCTACCCTGGCAGATCTGCAATTCGGCGGCGCGGAAATAACTCTGCTGCAGACACCGAAAAGGTTGAACGCCGAAACCGACAACTGATCATGAGATAACGACGCCGTCGACACGCTTGTTAACGGACACAGGCCAGGGCTGAAAAGCCATGTTTTCAAGTCCGCTTCTAGATTACTGCGGTTTCTGCGAGTATATCTCTCCTGTTAACGAAGACATTGGAGACACTCAATGGGATTTTTCTCATTCCTTGTATTGCTCGGTATTGCATATCTGATCTGGCGCGTGACCGATCAACTGCCGGATCTGATTTTCCGGCTGAGCGAAATCCAGCGAGACGTCGCCGACATGCGTCGAACGCTCAACAGCGAACGCGGTAATGCCGCCAAACCCGATCCGGCACCGGTAGCCGAACCACGATCGACCTTTCAAACGCCTGATGACGCAGACGACAACCGGACTGGTTTTTGATCGACTTGTCGAAAGGGGAACACACATGTATATAAACCGCTTCAGCATCGCGCTGAGCATGGCACTCGCCGCCTCTGCCTGCTTCGCCCAGGAAGACCGTTTTGCCGCTGTGGAAATAACCGATCAGCACATCAATGGTCCGATCCACATGCTGATGGGCGCTGGGGGCAATATCGGTGTCTCCATTGGGGACGACGGCACATTGATCATCGATGATCAGTACGCGCCGCTGGCAGAAAGGATCCAGGCCGCACTGCGACGCCTGGGCGGGAACCGACCGGAACTGATCCTGAACACCCACCTGCACGGTGACCACACTGGCGGGAACGCTTTTTTTGGTGACGACGGGGTCATTGTGGCCCACGCCAATGTACGCAGTCGTCTGCTCGCCCAGGGCGATCTGCCGAATGCCGCCCTGCCTGCGGTCACATTTGCCGACACGCTGACCGTCCACTTCAACGGTGACGACATCCAGGTCATCCATCTGCCGCATGGCCACACCGACGGCGACAGTGTTGTTCTGTTTACCAATTCCAACGTCCTGCACATGGGAGATCTGTTTTTTAACGGCTCGTTCCCGTTTGTAGACATGGCCAGTGGCGGTACCGTCACGGGCTATATGGATGACCAGCGGCAGATCCTCGCACGTATCCCCAGCGATATCGCAATCATTCCAGGACACGGTCCCATGGCGACCAAGCAGGACCTGGCTCTGGCGCTGAGTATGATCGAAACCACCCACTCCATGGTCAACCGTGCCATGGATGCAGGATCAAGCGTGGATGAGGTAATCGCCCAGGGCCTGGGTGAAGACTACAAATCCTGGGGAGCCGGTTTCATCAACGAAGAACGTTGGATCCGCACGCTTGCAGCCGACCGTCAGGCGGCTCAATAGGCTTGAACCTGCTCGATCACTTTTTTGCCGACCGTCAGAAAGCACGGGACGAAAAAGACAGCACGGCAAATCTCTGCTGGGCAGCGTCGGTGAGTGAGGGTGCGCCCCAGGTGCGCACCCTGATCCTCAGAGATCTCCACGACCGGCTTGCTCTTTTCATCAATGCGACCAGCCCTATGTGGCATGAACTTGAGAAGACACCAGGCGTGGCCATCGTCGCTTTCTTCGGTTCATTGAACGTGCAGTACCGGTTTGATTGTTTAACGCAACCAATAGCCGATCACAAGGTGCACGAAAGCTGGCATCTGCGCCCGGATCCGCCCAAGCGGATGGACTGGTTTTATACCCGCACTCAGC
Source organism: Pseudomonadota bacterium (assembly GCA_027622495.1). Lineage (GTDB taxonomy): Bacteria > Pseudomonadota > Gammaproteobacteria > Pseudomonadales > Azotimanducaceae > JAQBYL01. Next base: position 19,839 of record JAQBYL010000010.1, on the reverse strand, counting down.
CTCAGTCATCGGTCATTGCAGACCGGTCTGCGTTGCTTGATGCGTTGGCGGATCTGGATCTGCCCGAGCCACTGGTGGCGCCACCCACCGCCCGGGGGCTGTATCTGAACCCGCATCGGATTGAGCGCCTGGATCTCACCCAGCCGAACGGCGTTCACGATCGGGTGCAGGCCCGTCTGGTGGATGGCCAATGGGTGCACAACACGCTGGTCCCTTAGTCTGGAGCGGGCGTCGGGAGAGTAGGCCCGAGCGCTATTCCGCCATCAGGCGTCGGCGGTCACAATCCCCACCAGGTCAGCAAAACAGGTTTCCTTGGCGGTCTGCACAAAGGCTTCGATGAAGGGCGAATCCTGCTGGTCGGATCGCACCGCTGCATAAAGTGTGGGCCACACGCCCTCTTCGGTAAGCGAAGTCGCGGCGATATATTTGCGCGTCCGATACTCATGCAGCGCCCAGTTGGGCAGGCAGGACACGCCCCGGCCACTGGCAACCAGCTGAATGATCATGGTGGTGAGTTCGGCGGTGCGAACCCGGGCCGGCTCAACACCGGCGGGATCGAGAAAACTGGTGAATATGTCCAGGCGATCCCGATCCACCGGATAGGTGATCAGAATTTCATCGGCGAGATCGTCCGGTTCAATCCATTCTCGAGACGCAAACGGATGATCTTTGGCCACCGCAAGCTGGGCTTCGTAGCTGAAGAGCGGCAGGTAAGCGAGCCCCAGGTCGTGTAGCGGATCAGCGGTGATCACCAGATCCAGATCGCCTCTGGCCAGGGCAGGAAGCGGCGCAAAGTGAAACCCGCTGGCAATGTCGAGTTCTACATCCGGCCACGACTCCCGATAGCGGTTGATGGCCGGCAACAGCCATTCAAAACAGCTGTGACACTCAATCGCCATGAAGATACGACCGGATTCGCCACCCGCGAGCCGGGCCAGGTCACGTTCACCACTGTGAATCAACGGCAACACCTCATCCGCCAGCCGCAGCAGTCGGGTACCCGCACTGGTAAAGCGGACCGGCCGGGTCTTGCGGATGAAGAGCCCACAGCCAAGCCGTGATTCCAGTTCTTTGATCTGATGTGACAGGGCTGACTGGGTCAGAAAAACCCGGTCGGCGGCTTCAACCAGACTGCCGGTATCGCGCAGGGCCACCAGTGTTCTCAGGTGTCGCAATTCGATCTGTGACATTGATCACCCTCGTTTCGAGCCTCAATTGGCGGGCCATGGTATGCACCATGTAAGCAATTGTCATGGCCTTGTGTTTTTGTGGGTCGACTCACGAAGTGGCTCAGGTCGGTCTACTAGACTCGATCGTTCTTACCTGCTTTTTGCACGTGAACGATGTTCAACCCCAACAGCACAGTGATCGACGCCTTCGTCACGCATTCGGTGACTCAGTTTCGCGATGCTTTTCCTTCCCGCGATCCGCGTCTCGACCAGATTCTTGAACAGGCAGCCCGTACGGCGCTTGAAAATCTGCTGAGCTGTGATTGCGCGTACCACGATCTGCACCACACGATCCTGGTGTGCGACGTGGGTCAGACCATCCTGCGCGGCCGTCAGATCGCACGCGGGGACGTCTCTGCACACGACTGGCTGCACGCGGTCATTGCCATGCTGTTTCACGACATCGGTTACCTGCGCGGGTTACTCAAGGAAGATAGCGAGACTGCCTATCTGGTCGACGATCAGGGAACCATGGTGAACGCACCTCCGGGGGCGTCCGACGCATACCTGACCTCCTATCACGTCAATCGGGGGTGCCTGTATGTGTGCGACTGGTTTGCCCGCAACGATCTGATCGACGTCAAGCTGATCTCCGCCCACATTGAAATGACCCGTTTTCCGGTCCCTGAAGGAATGCCGTATCAGGAGCTGGAAGGATTTGGTGCACTGGTCCGATCAGCAGATCTGATCGGCCAGATGGCTGATCCTCAGTACCTGCAGAAGCTGACACGGCTGTTTGCCGAGTTTCTTGAAACCGGTGAGGCGGCGCGCCTGGGTTTTGCAACAGTGGGTGAACTGCGCGAGGGATTTCCGCAGTTCTATGCCCGCAACGTCCATCCCTATATCGCCGAGAGCCGGGTCTTTCTGGGGAAAACCCAGGAGGGGCAACAGTGGCTCGCCAACCTGTACCACCACATCCGGCCGAATCAGGCACCCATGATGGTCGCCGAAAACGCAAGGTCCATGGCGCAAGTCGTGCTACACCCGGTTCTGCGCAACAAGTAGTCTTTCCCGAACGAGGTGATTAATATCCGCCCTCTTTGCCCGGGGGACGGTCATGGCGAGCGCAATGTCAGCCGCGGAAGCCCTGCGGCCGGCACATAATGACAGGCCGCTGAAAATCGCTCTGCTCGGCTATCGGAGTAATCCGTACAGCGGTGGTCAGGGCGTATATGTCAAGTTTCTTTCCAGAGCGCTGGTGGAGGCCGGTCACCAGGTAGACGTTATATCCGGTGAGCCCTATCCCGATCTGTGCGATGAGGTTCGGCTGATCAAACTGCCCGGGCTCAACCTGTATGCACACGACAACCATGTCAGAGCGCTGCGACCCGGCCATTTCCGCAGCGCAACGGATCTCTTTGAGTACTTTTCCACCCTCACCGGCGGATTTCCGGAACCCTATACATTTGGTCGCCGGCTGGTTCGCCAACTGGGCACAGTACTTCAGGACTACGATCTGATTCACGACAACCAGAGCCTGTGTCACGGCCTGATCGACCTGCAGAAGCGGCGGTTGCCACTGGTCTGTACCATCCATCATCCGATCACCTGGGACCGTGACATCGCTCTGGCTCATGCTTCAAAGTGGGGTGACCGGCTCTTGATCCGCCGCTGGCATCACTTTCTGGCCATGCAGACCAAAGTTGCGCGCAGGCTCAAGCACATCGTCACGGTGAGTGAAAGTTCGCGGCGCGACATCAGCAGCGCATTTGATCTGAGCCTCGATCGAATTGCGGTGGTCTACAACGGCATCGACAGCGAAACCTTCCGTCCGGAACCCGCCATTGAACGCAAGCCGAACCAGCTGATCACCACAGCCAGCGCCGATGCGCCGCTAAAAGGCACCCAGCATCTGATCCCGGCGTTTGCTAAGTTGCGCGCCCACTATCCCGATCTGAAGCTGACGTTCATCGGCAGGCCAAAGACCGGTGGCAAAACCGAAAATCTGATCCGTCAGTACGGTGTAGGCGACGCGATCCGCTTTGTTCACGGCATCAGCACAGACCAGATCCGTGCTCTGTATGCCGAGTCGACGGTTGCGGTGGTCCCTTCAGAATACGAAGGCTTCGGTCTTCCGGCGGGGGAAGCCATGGCCTGCCAGGTGCCGGTGGTCTCAACTGACGGGGGTGCGCTGCCGGAAGTGGTTGGCGACGCGGGCATCATCGTTCCGGTGGGAGATGTCAATGGACTTGCGGCGGGGATTGCCAGGTTCCTCGACGATCCGGATCTGCGCGCAAGGCAAGGTGTGCAAGGCCGGCAAAGAGTGCAACGGCTCTTCAACTGGGAGCGCACAGCGCAGCAGATGACGGCCTACTACCGGCAGGTGCTTGAATGAGTCTCGAGACCGTCGACTTCGACCGATTCAAACTCAAACCCGGCGAGCGTGTTCTGGATCTCGGCTGCGGTGAGGGCCGTCATTCAATCACTGCTTATCTCAACGACGATGTAGACGTTGTCGGTCTGGACCTTTCGCTTGCGGACCTCGGCACAGCAACCCAGCGGTTCGAACAGTTCAAGAACCAGGATCTGACCCGGCGTAGTCTGAACTTTGTTGCCGGTTCAGGCTTGCATCTGCCGTTTGCCGATCACACATTTCACAAAGTGGTGTGCTCTGAAGTCCTTGAACACATCCACGACTATCAGCAGGTTTTAAAAGAGATTCACCGGGTGCTGATGCCGGGTGGTCAGTTCGCCGTGAGCGTTCCGCGTTTTTTCCCCGAATGGGTATGCTGGTCGTTGAGCAAGGCCTATCACAATCAGAAAGGCGGCCACATCAGAATATTCAAAGCCAGAGAACTGAAGAACGCCGTCTGCGCGACCCCCATGGCGTTTCAGTCTTCTCACTGGGCGCACGGTCTGCACTCGCCCTACTGGTGGCTGCGCTGTCTGTTCTGGAATCAGGGTGAGGTGTGGCTGGTGCGCAAGTATCACCAGATGCTGGTGTGGGATCTGATGCAAAAGCCACGCTTTACGTTGTGGCTTGAACGTCTGCTCAACCCGTTGATCGGTAAAAGCGTGGTCATGTACTTCAAGCGCCATGCTCCATGATTGAGATCGCAAAACGGACAGCCCGTTACATTCTGAGCGTTCAGCATGGCGATGGCGCAATTCCCTGGTTCAAAGGCGGCATTCTCGACCCGTGGGATCACGTGGAAGCCGCCATGGGTTTGTCTGTGACCGGTCATCATGATCAAGCAGAAGCAGCCTATCAGTGGCTCGCGCACAGGCAGCGCGACGATGGCGCATGGCTCGCCGCTTATCTGGGCAACAATGTAGCGGACGGTACCCGCGCCGAGACCAACTTCGTCGCCTACATTGCCACCGGCGTCTGGCACCACTTCCTTGCGACCGGAAACGATGCCTTTCTTCGCAGCATGTGGCCCACGGTGGAGGCGGCAATCGGGTTCGTGCTTGGTCTGCAGGCAGAAAGCGGAGAGATCTACTGGGCTTGGGATACACGAACCGGGATCAACAAAGACGCGCTGGTGACTGGCTGCAGTTCGATCTACCTTTCGCTCGGGTGTGCTGTTTCAATTTCCGAAAGGTTAGGTAAAAAGCGCCCGGCCTGGCCGGCTGCACGCACACGCCTGGGTCAGGCAATACGCAACCGGCCCGAGCGTTTTGATCGAACGTGGGAAAGCAAAGGCCGCTACTCAATGGACTGGTTTTACCCGGTGATGACCGGCGTCATCCGCGGCGATGCTGCCGTCGCCCGCCTGGAAAGCCGCTGGCATGAGTTCGTGGAACCTGATTTCGGCTGTCGCTGCGTCGCAGACCAGCCATGGGTAACGGTTGCCGAAACCTGTGAGCTGGTGCTCGCCTGTCTGTCTGTGGGTGACCACGACCGGGCGCTGAGTCTGTTTAACCGTCTGCAGAAATATCAGGCCGAAGACGGCTCCTGGGGGACGGGTTATGTGTTCAAAGACCGGTTGTTCTGGCCCGATGAGCGGTCCACCTGGACTGCCGGTGCGGTGCTGCTGGCCATCGATGCGTTGACTCAGACCACACCGGCTGCGCGTCTTTTCACCCACCCGGCCTGAGGGAGCTTACGTCAGATTCGTTGCAGAACACCGAGTGTCAGTGTTCTTTGACGCTCCACAAACAACCCCGACGCAATTGAGTGCTTATAAATCTGATGCGGTGCCTGACCACCGTCTGCCGGGTTTTCAAATATGTCGTGTATGGCAAGAAACCCGCCTGGGACGATGTGCGGCGACCAGGTCTTGCAGTCTGTCATCGCCGCTTCAAGCGAATGGCCTCCATCGATAAAGACCATGGCGAGCTTTGTCGCCCAGTGGCGACCGGCCAGTTCTGAGGCTGCAACAATCGGCACAACGGTGTTCTGCAACCCAGCCTGATCAATGGTTGTGCGGAACGTACGGAATGAATCCATTTTCTGCACATCGGCGTCATACAGCGACGGATCGTGATACTCCTCACCGAGCTGATGCTCCTCAGAACCGCGATGATGATCGACTGCATACAGAATCCGGTTCTGCACAAAACAGGCACTGCCGAGGTAAAGGGTTGATTTGCCGCAGTAGCTGCCTACTTCGAGAACCGGTCCGGCGGGTGCAGTACTAACGAGATCGTAAAGGCGCGCACCTTCAGCCGGGTCGAGAAAGCCTTTGACCAGATCCGGATCTGAAAGCAACTTCATGTTTTTACGCCAGACAGGAGCGCGAGGCTCTCGCGCTCCATCTGATCGGCTGGTGCGATCAGCTCGGATTCAGCTGCAGCATTGACCGTGGCTTGGCGCCGGTCAGGTCGGAGATCCTGGCATAATTGTCCGCTATGTCTTCAGCAGTGGCATGCATGCCCAGGTTCACACCCTCGTTTTCGACGATGCAGGCCATGGAGTAGTTGCCGCCCTGTGCCTGAATGATCACGCCGTTGGGCGCGTCTTCGCTGCACAGATAAACCACAGCAGGCGTCACCAGTTCCGGGCCGAGCGCCTTCAGTGCAGTTTCTGGCATCAGGTCTGCCGTCATGCGGGTGGCGGCAACCGGTGCGATTGTGTTGGTGTGAATGTTATTTTTTGCGCCTTCGATCTTCAGCGAATGCATGAAACCAACCTGGCCGAGTTTTGCCGCACCGTAGTTGGTCTGACCGAAATTACCGTAAAGGCCTGTTGGTGAAGTAGTCATCACTATGCGACCGTAGTTCTGTGCACGCATGATCGGCCACACCGCGTGAGTAACATAGGCTACACCGTTCAGGTGAACGTTCAGAACCATGTCGAAGTCATCGAGATCCATCTTTGTGAACGACTTGTCACGCAGAATGCCGGCGTTGTTGATCAGGATGTCAACGCGTCCCCAGGCATCCATTGCATCTTTGACCATGCTCTGTGCACCGGCACGATCAGAAACAGATCCACCATTTGCAATCGCTTCACCGCCGGCCGCTTTGATTTCTTCAACTACCGCGTTAGCTGCTTCAGACCCGCCACCGGTGCCATCCATCGCCCCGCCCAGGTCATTCACAACAATTTTTGCACCGCGCTTCGCCAACTCCATGGAGTGGCTGCGCCCCAGACCGCCCCCTGCGCCGGTAACAATGGCGACTTTTCCTTCAAATGAGTAAGTCATTCTTCTTGTCCTTCATGTGATCAACCGCGAATTCTACCGAACAACCTGTGTGCAATGCACCTTGCAACCCTAAGGGACCCTCTGAATAAGTATCGCGTACTCAGAGGTTCCCTAGGGGCGCATACCGAAACGGACCGGTCCTTTCAGGTCATCTAAAAGCGGCTGTATCCAGTCAACCCATTCGCACAGGATCGGGCGGGTCTCACGCGGGTCGATCAGTTCATGCACACCAAACGACTCAGCCCGTGGGAACGGTGAGCGCGCCTGACGCAGCCTCTCTTCCAGCTCAAAACGCTTTTTATCCGGGTCAGCCGCGGCGGCGATTTCACGGTGGTACGCGACTGCCACGCCGCCTTCCAGCGGCAGAGCACCCGACTCAACGGAAGGCCATGCCACCACATAAGAGTTCGGCGCATAGTGGGCGGCAGTTGCGACACCAAAGCCTTTGTGAATCTGTATCACCGCCCACGGTATGCTCGCCTGACAAGCCGCCGCAACCGCAGCCATGCCGTAACGGATGGTGCCGTTGCGTTCAGCTTCCGGCCCGATCATGAAACCCGGCTGATCGACGAAGTTGATGATTGGCACGTGAAAGGTGTCGCACATCTCGACGAACCGTCGATACTTCTGTGCCGCCTGGGCTGTCATCGCACCGGCATAGAACTGGTTGTCGTTGATCAGCACACCAACGGGTTGACCATCAAGACGCGCAAGACCACAGATCTGACTGGGCCCGAATTGCGCGCCCATCTCAAAAAACGAACCTTTGTCTACCACCATCTCGACAATGATGCGGGCGTTGAACGGTGCATTGGAATCCCTGGGCACAGCGGTGAGCAGATCTTCTTCCATGCGCTGCGGATCATCTTCGCTGACTGTTCTGGGGGCCCGTTCCCACACATTTGAAGGCAGATAGCTCAGGAACTGACGGATCTGACGGAACACGTCATGTTCATCTTCGGCAACGTTGTCGACAATACCGCTTAGTGCATGAACATGCGCGCCACCGAGCTCTTCCTTCGACATCTTCGCACCGAGTGCGCGTTCAACAAGCTTGGGACCACCGATCAGTATTTGCGATGTATGCCGCGTCATTACCGCGAAGTGAGAAGCAACCAGACGTCCAGCGGGGAAACCAGCAACCGCGCCCATGGCACCGGATGCCACCGGAACCTCACCCATCAGATCAGCAATAATGCGAAAGCGCGGCTCACTGAACACCGGCTCGCCGGTCGTACCGCCTTTTTTGCCGCTGCCTTTTACGCTTCCGCCGCCGCCTTCTAACATGCGGATCAACGGTGCGCGGTAGTGGCTTGCCATGTGCTCGGCATACACACTCTTGCGCAACCCTGCGGCGTTCGGCGAACCGCCTTTGAGGGTAAAGTCCTCACCCCCGACGACTACCCGGCGGGCATTAATCCGGCCAAAACCGACCACATAGTTGGCCGGCACATAACCGAGCAACTCATTGTTGTCGTCATAATCCGGCAGCGCGGTTGCCTGACCCTGCTCACGGAACGAGCCTTCATCCAGAAGCGCATCGATGCGCTCGCGTATGGTCAGGCGTCCCTGTGCGTGCTGTCGGGCGATGCCTTCCTTGCCACCCTGCTGTTTGGCCAGATGGCGGCGCCGGTTAATCTCTTTGACCTCGTTTTCCCAGCTCATGTGTCGTTCCTTGGTTTATCTAACGGTTAGTCGCAACCAGATTCTCGATCTAAACCTCAATCTAATCCTTGAAATGCGGCGCCCGCTTTTCGAAGTTGGCTTTGATGGCTTCGATCTGATTGGGTGAGCCGATCAATTCGGTCTGCAGGCTCGCTTCGAGGGCCAGGCCCGTGCGCTCGTCCGCGTGCCAGCTGGTTTCGAACAGTTTTTTCGCAGCGCGAATCGCATCAGGATTCTTCGAGGCAATCTCGCGCGCCAGATCCATTGCCGCAGCATGTGCATCGGGGGCGGTGCGGGTCACGAGGCCCAGCTCGCGTGCCTCTTCGCCACTCAGCACGCGACCGCTGAAGGTCAGTTCTTTTGCAACGTCCATGGGAACCAGATCACGCAACGTCTGGGTGATGCTCATGTCGGGGATCAGACCCCACTTGATCTCCATGACCGATATCTTTGCGTCCGGTGTAGCGATGCGGATGTCAGCGCCCAATGCGATCTGCGCACCGCCCCCATAGGCTACACCGTGGATCGCTGCAATGGTCGGGACCGGCAGCCGCTTCCACACATAGGCCGGACGTTGGGCGTGATTCTCCGGTCGCTCGTCCCGTTTGAGCAAACCGCCTGTGCTTGAACCACTGCTTTCGGTCATCCCGGCAAAACTTTCCATGTCGAGCCCTGCACAAAAACCGCGACCGTTCCCCGACAGCACCACGGCGCGTACATCTTTTGCCTCTGCAAGCCGTTCGCCTGCATCGATGATGGCCGCAAACATATCGCGGCTGAGCGCGTTGTATTTGTGCGGCCGGTTGAGCCGAACATCGGCTACACCATCGCGTATATCAATCGTCACCAGATCACTCATATGATTGCTCCTCGAAGGGTTGTTCGTTCATGCTCAGTCCTCGACAACGGCGAGCACCTGATCTTCCTCGATCGCCTGCTCCACCGCCACGTTGATGCTGACCACCTTGCCATCCACCGGACTTTCTACCGGAATTTCCATTTTCATGGATTCAAGGATCATCAGGACATCGCCGCATGCAACGGTGTCGCCGACCTTCGCTTCCACTTTCCAGACGGTGCCTGCCACTTCGCTTTCGACTTCGTGTTGTGCCATCAGTATCTCCTTATGTTCTCTTTGTTTAACTGGTTGATTCGGTCTGTTGATCACGTTTTTGCGAGCAATCGATCCAGGTAACCGGTATCGATATTTCCGGCGATGAAAACCGGATCGGTAAGAATTTTCTGCAGCAGAGCCAGGTTGGTGTTGACACCGCGGATCTCGAATGCGCGGCAGGCAACAAGCGCACGGCCAATAGCCATCTCACGGGTGTGGCCCACACTGATCAACTTCGCAAGCATCGGATCATAGTGCTGGGTCACAAACTGGCCCTGTGCCATTCCGGTTTCTACGCGAACACCGTGCAATTGCGGCGGTCGAAAACAGCTGAGCTGGCCGGTGGAAGGCATGAGGGTGCGTGAATCTTCTGCGTAAACACGGACCTCGAGGGCATGACCGACCAACGGCTTTGTCTTCGGTAACCCGAGGCCTGCGGCCAGAGCGATCTGTGCGGACACCAGATCGACACCGGTCACCATCTCGGTCACACCGTGTTCCACCTGGATGCGCGTATTCATTTCAAGAAACCCGTATGCACCGTCGGCGCCGCGCAGTGTTTCAATGGTGCCAACACTGTCGTAGCCGATGTCAGCGCTGAACTGACGGGCCCTGTTTAACACCGGTTCAAGCTCTGCTCTGTCTATGCCTGGCGCTGGTGATTCCTCGATCACCTTCTGATGACGACGCTGCACCGAGCACTCACGCTCATACAGATGCATTGCATCTTTGCCATCCCCCAGCACCTGAACTTCAATGTGGCGTGGATTTTCGATCCAACGCTCGAGATAAACGGCCGCACTTCCAAACGCGCGCTCAGCCATAACCCCTGCGCGACTGAAAGCCTGGCGCAGACTGGCGTCACTGTCTGCTACCTGCATGCCGATTCCGCCACCTCCTGCGGCCGGTTTGACCATTACCGGATAGCCGATCCGTGCCGCCTCAGTTAACGCCTCATCCTGCGACGCGATGAGCGCGCTTCCCGCGTGACAGGGAAAGTTATGCTCGACCGCCAGTTGCCGGGCGCAGACTTTGTCGCCCATCTGTTCAATCAGATCAGGCGCCGGACCAATAAACCGTGCCCCGCAGGCCGCAACCCGACGGGCAAAGCCTGCATTTTCCGCAAGAAAACCGTAACCCGGATGCACCGCATCGGCACCGGTCTTTCTGATCACCCCTTCGAGCACATCCACATTAAGGTAGCTTTCGGCAGCCGATACACCTTTAAGCGCGATCGCCTGCGTCGCTTCCGCAAGATACGGAGCACCCTGATCGGCCTCGGAATAAACCACCACCGATTCAATGCCAAGACTGTTCAACGCCCGGACAATGCGTCGCGCAATGACACCGCGGTTAGCAATGAGGACGCGCTGGAACAATCAGCCTCCCACTGCTGCTGCAAACTGACTTTGAAAGTCGGCCAGGTCGAAATAGTCACGCCACTCAGTAATGCCTGCATCACTGACCTCGAAGGTGCCCATCACAGGCAGAGCGATCCAGGTGCCATTGATTTTGAATTTATCCACCCTTTCGGTGAGCACTACACCGTTGTTTTCGGCAACGTGAACCAGCTCCCACACAACTTCGGTCGATGCCGACATGAAGCCAGCCAACGTGGCTGAAATCGCATCGTGACCGATTACCGGCTGCATGGGAATGTTGTGGTACACGGCACCATCGGCAAAACAGCCGAGTATCGCGTCCATGTTCATGGTGTTAAAACCGTCGATCAGCTTGAGCACCTGGTCAGTCGCTGCTGTCATCTCCTTCCCCTTTTTCATTCTTCATTACAGACTCGTTAGCAATTTTTCGCACCCCACTGCGGTACTCAATCCACGCCAGTTCAAAACCAGGCAGAATCCGTTCCGGTTCCCGATCGTGCGCGCGCCTGATCGCAGCCAGAATATCGCTCACCTCTGCCTCACCCAGATCGATCGCAAACATGTCTGTCCGCTTGTCACCGGTGTGGTCTGGTGGTTTGAGCAGCGGTACCGCCTTCAGCGCCTGCGCGATTTTCACTGCCACCGGATTGCGACTCTCGAGCAGGTTCCTGGTCTGCTCCAGCATCCACCTCGACCAGTACTGTGGCTGGTCGCACAACGCCTTGTAGGTCTCCCAGTCCAAAGGTAGTCTCGAATGCTTCTTATCGGCGAAATGAGTGATGTTAACAAAAGCAGACGACTATCCCATCCATCAGACGCCAGAGCCCATCGCTTACTCAGGGTCTAACAGAAACTTCTACGATCGCTACTTTTTTAATGGCTACACGCCGGACGGAGGGCTGTTCTTTGCCGCCGCTCTCGGGGTCTATCCGCAGCTCAACATCATGGATGCGTCGTTCTGCGTGGTCGAGGCGAGTCGGCAATACAATGTGCACGGCTCGAAGATTCTGCACATGGAGCGCCTCGATACCCAGGTCGGCCCGATCGAAATCGAGGTTATCGAACCGCTGAAGGTACTGCGCATTGCCTGTAGTGATGCTGCCAACGGGATCATCGCCGATCTCACCTTCACCGCCCGGTCGGTGCCCATCGAAGAGCCGCGTTTCATGCGCCGGGTGGGCAGTCAGACCATGATGGACTATACCCGCCTGACGCAGAACGGCAGCTGGAGCGGCACTGTTGAGCACAACGGTGAGCTGCACAGAATCGATGCGCACACGCTGGGGACGCGGGATCGCAGCTGGGGAATCCGCGGTGTCGGCATGAGCGATCCACAACCCAATCCGTACGCAATCTCGCCGCAGTTCTTCTGGTTGTGGGCGCCGCTCAACGTCGGGGAAACATCGGTGTTCTATCACCTGAACGCCGACGAACACGGCAGACCCTGGAACACCGAGGGGCGCATGGCCGATTCAGAGTCAGCTTCCACAATGGATCAGGCAGACTCGAGGCTCGTTTATCGCAAAGGGTCGCGCCACGCAGCAAGTGCACAGATCGACTTCAAAAAGGCCGGTCAGGACATCCATCTGGCTCTGAAGCCGATCCAGACTTTCTATATGAAGGGTCTCGGCTACGGTCACCCGATCTGGAGCCACGGTCTGAATCACGGCGAACTCGAGACCGGCTTTGAGATCTATGAGCTCGACCAGATGGCCGATGCTGATCCCACCAACTTCCACATTCAGGCGCTGGTGGACGTAACCATGAGTGGCGCACGCTCAGGCCAGGGTCGCGGTGTGCTGGAACAGTTGGTGATCGGTGCCTATGAGCCCTATGGTTTTACCCGGCTTGCTGACCTCGCGCCCTGACGCTCACCAGTGATTGCTGGCTATGTGCTGATAACTGCTGGTGACCGATTCAAACGGATCGTCCGGAAGGTCGTGCTCGACAAAGTAGTGCTCCATCCCGATCATCTGCGACGCGTTCAGCAAGCGGCCGAAATCGATATCGCCCTTGCCTCGGCAGGTGAGTAGAGGGCGCACTCAGACCCAGATCATCAAGCCGTTTTTTGAGCTCCACTGGTTTCTGGTCGAAGTAGCCTGCGAACTCAAGTTCGCGGTAACCGATGCTGGCAACCGTGCTCAGCGTGCCGGGGAGATCCGCCGCCATGGCCTTGCGCAGCGTAAAAAGCTGAAGGCCGAGTCTGCTGCCGATGGGTCCCGCCTGGGCGCGAACCGGTAGCGCAAACCCCAAGGTGGCAGCGGCACTCAGTGTCTGCAGCACCTGTCGTCTGTTCATAGCGCCTTCCTCCTTTACTCGAGCAGCGCAAGCACAGGGGTTGCCAGCGCCAGAAAAATGTAAACCACCACGAGGTAGGCGACCACATATAACGCAGCCGTGAACCAGGTGTTCGACAAACCGTACTGGACCGAATTAACAGCGCCGACGAGTTGCGCAATGTAGATCAGCATGACCCCGGCGATCATCACCGGCGCAAGATTGTCGGAGGGCGGCACAAAACTGAGCAGAACCAGCGTCGCGTCTCCAAAGGCTGAAATCAGGAACAGGGCGAGCATCATTTTCAGAACCCTGTGTCTGGTCTTGTCGGCGGCCGCTGTCTGATTCACCGCGACAACAAAAACACCCAGTCGCGCCACAATACTCAACAACGCATCGTTGATCGGATAACCGAAAAACATCAGATGCGCAAGAAACGCGCAGATCACCGCCAGAAACACAGACACAACAAGACGCGGACGGGTGTAGTGCAGACGCTCAGGCGATTTGCGCGCGAAGATGATCAGCAGCACCGCGTAAGCCGCAGCGAGTGGCGATTGTCTGTTTGAAGTCATCGATCCGAAAAGTTCTCACGACAGGACACCAGTGTTACACACTGTGCTTAAATAGCGAGCCTTCAGGGGTTTAGGGTACGTGCCTTGACTGACTGGCTCATCTACATCGTGGGTGCACTCGACAGCCTGCCCAACGCTGGTCGCGCGATGTTGAGCGCTGCGGTTCTGGCCGTGTTTCTGTATCAGATCAGCACGCGCATCGCGCCCTGCTACCTGGGCGTGGGCTACCAGTTGATCCGGATGAGACGGACCTGGCCGGAACGAACGTCTCCAATAACCCGTTGTTGCAGGTACTGCCTCAAACCGGATCGGCGATCTTCAATAACTGTTTACCGATGTTCTGCCCGGTGAACAGGCGGTTCAACGTGTCGGGTATGTTTTCGAACCCTTCCTGTATGTCTTCCTGATACTTGAGCTCGCCCGTGGCAATCCATCCAGACAGAGCAGTTACCGCTTCCATGGCCCGATCCAGGTAGTCGATCACAATGAAACCTTCCATGCGCGCACGCATGATCACCAGATTTATCAGGTTAGCCGGGCCCGGAACCGGCTCGGTTGCGTTGTAGGCCGAGATGCCTCCGCACAGAACTACGCGGGCACGCATGTTCAGATGATCCAGCGCGGCTTCGAGGATTTCACCGCCGACATTGTCGAAATACACATCCACCCGATTTGGGCAGGTTTCGCCAATACGCTGATTGACCGGCTCGTTTTTATAGTCGATCACGTCATCGAAACCAGCAACCTCCTTGAGCCACGCGCATTTTTCCGGTCCACCTGCGATCCCCACAACGCGGGCACCGTGGAGGCGAGCAATCTGCCCGGCAACCGATCCGGTCGCTCCGGCAGCACCTGAAACCAGCACCGTTTCGCCCGCCTTCGGCATGCCCAGATCGAGCATCCCGAAATAGGCTGTCATGCCGGTGATGCCGAGGACCGACAGCGGCTGGGTAAGCCCCACACCGGGTGGCAGTTTGTTGAGCCCCATCATGCTGGTCGCGGGGGCGACCACGACGAAGTCCTGCCAGCCACCAGTGGTCGAAACCAGCTCACCAACAGCAAACTCCGGATGCTTCGACTCCACCACCTGACCAACCGAACCGGCACGCATGGGTTCGCCGATTGCCACCGGCGGAAGATAACTTTCGCGGTCTTCCATCCAGCCGCGCTGGGGCGGATCGAAGGACAGATAAAGATTCCGGATCAGAACTTCGCCCTCACCGGGTGTGGGGATCGGCTCTTCCCGGTATTCAAAATTCGCAACCCCCACCATGCCGTGTGGCCGTTTGGCTAAAACCCATTGCCGATTGGAATTCATCTGCTGACCTCATTGGTTCCTGACCCGCCATTACAGCACTCTTGGCCGGCCCCGCGCACGCCGAGGTGCTCGAAACCTGCTAATGATGAGGTACACTTGTGCGTGTCGAAGGAGAGTTTTATGGTTCGTTTTTTTGCTCTGATGGCCGTCGCAATCCTAGTCGCTGCAAGCACATCCGTTGCCAACGCTGCTTCCGGCTGGGGCTGGATGCGTGGCTCGGCGCTCAGTGAGTTCACCGAGGTGGACTGGGAGACACTCAAGACTCAGATCGGGCTTGCGCTCGATGAATACGCTGACGGTCAGCAGCTCGACTGGATGAATCCGGATAGCGGCAGTGGCGGGTCGATCAAACCGCTTTCGACCTTTGAGCACAACAGCCAGACCTGCCGGCGCATCGCGATCCGCAATGTCACCCGCAAGGGTGTTAAAGGGGGCGGTGTCTATAACCTGTGTCAGCAGGACAACGGTGAATGGATGTTCGTCACCGAAAGTGAAATCAAAACAGCAGAGGCAGCCACCGCACCGGGTGAGTAGGTCGGCAGTGGCTTCCTTGATTAATTCAGAACGACGCCTCACAGTCGCAAACGACCAGATTCGCCGGAGCAGCCTGTGATTGATCCAACCTTTTTGAGCGCAAACGAGCTCGCCGGTCTGATCCAGGCGCGCGAAATCAGCAGCGTGGAGCTGCTCAAGCACTATCTGAAGCGGGTGGATGAGCACAATCCCGATCTCAACGCGATCGTGGTGGATATCCGCGACGAAGCGCTGATCGATGCACAAAAAGCTGATGAGGCCCTGGCAGACGGTCGCTCGTTCGGCCCCCTGCACGGCGTTCCCATGACGGTCAAAGAGTCGTACAACGTGACCGGTACGCCCACCACCTGGGGCAACCCAGCCTGGAAAGACAACATTGCCGACACCGACGCCGAAGCCGTCACCCGACTCAAGCGTGCCGGTGCGGTGGTATTTGGTAAGACCAACGTGCCGCTGATGCTGGCGGACTTTCAGAGTTACAACGACATCTACGGCACCTGCAACAATCCTTTTGATCGCGCGCGCGGCCCGGGTGGTTCTTCCGGTGGGTCTGCAGCAGCCCTGGCCGCTGGTCTGACCGGTCTCGAAATCGGTTCCGATATCGGTGGATCGATCCGCAATCCAGCTCACTACTGCGGCGTGTTTGGCCACAAGCCCACGTGGAATCTGCTGTGGATGAAAGGGCATTCCCCACCGGGAGACATCCGCTCCCATTCAGATATATCGGTGATTGGTCCGCTGGCACGCGGTGCACAAGACCTGGCAACCTGCATCCGTCTGCTGGCCGGACCGGATGAGATCATGGCGCGCGGCTACCGTCTGGACCTGCCGGACCTCGCCGGCAAAACCCTGGCCGACCTGAAAGTCGCGGTCTGGTCAGATGATGAACTGGCGCCGGTGTCGCGCGAAGTGCGCCTTCGGGTTGAAAACGTTGCCACAGCTTTTAAAGACGCAGGCGCCCAGGTGGACATGGATGCCCGACCGGATCTGACCGCGCAATTATCCGATGACACCTATCGCAATCTGCTGCAGGCCACCATGAGTTCGCGCATGCCGGACGCAGACTACGAAAGCCTGAAAAAGTACGTGGCGAAGCTCGATCCTGATGACACCAGCACGGGTGCCCAGGTTAAACGCGCGCAAATCGCCAGCTTCAAAGAATGGAAGCGCAATGACGAAGCCCGTTCGCATCTGCGCTGGAAGTGGCATGAGTTTTTCAAGACCTATGACGTCCTGATCACACCGATCATGGCCACCGCGGCGTTCCCGCACGATCAGCGCAAATTCGGCGACCGCACCATCAGCGTCGATAATGCCCAGCGGCCCTACTTCGAACAGGTGTTCTGGGCAGGTCTAACCGGCGTGAGCTACCTGCCTTCAACGGTGATCCCCACCGGTCTGAATGAGCAGGGGCTACCCATCGGTGTGCAATTGGTGGGGCCTGAGTTCGATGACCTCAAGCTGATTGAGATCGCCGCGCTGCTGGAACGCGCTGGTTTCAGCTTCACACCGCCCCCGGCATACAGCTGAAAGACCGATGGCGGTCACTGCCCGGGCGCACCCTAATGTCGCGCTGCTGAAGTACTGGGGCAAACAGACCCGAGCGGGCAATCTGCCGGCAGTGCCAAGTCTGTCGATCACGCTGGACTCGTTGCATACCACCACCACCGTCGATGCGTCGCAGCGCGATGCAGTCATCCTCAACGACGAGTTAGTCGAAGACGCCAAGATCGGAACCGCACTGAGCCTGTGGCGTCAGACGCTTGCAATCCCGCCGCTCAAGATCATCAGCACCAACAACTTCCCCACCGCCGCTGGCCTGGCTTCTTCAGCGTCGGGTTTTGCAGCATTGATCACTGCGCTGAACATCTGGGCTGATCTGGGCTTGAGTGAGGCACAACGTTCTGATCTGGCCCGCCAGGCGTCGGGCTCTGCAGCGCGATCCATCTTTGGCGGCTATGTGGAACTCAGCGGTCCCGACTGGCTGGCAGTCCCGGTGGCACCCCGCGAACACTGGCCGCTTAACGTGGTCATTGCCATCACCAGCGAAAGCCGCAAGGCAACCTCTTCATCCAGCGGCATGCGTCTTTCGCAACGTACTTCGGCTTTTTTTGACGCCTGGACCCGCACCACCGCCGAAGGTCTGGCGCCGATGCGCGAGGCGATCATGCAGCGGGACTTTGCCGCGCTTGCAGAGCAGGCCGAAGCCAGTTGCCTGATGATGCACGCAGTCATGCTGTCGAGCAGACCAGGGCTCATGTACTGGAATCCGTCGACCCTCGCCTGCCTGCACCAGGTGCGCGATCTTCGAAGTTCCGGGGTTCCGGTGTTTTTTACGGTAGATGCCGGACCGCAGGTCAAAGCCATCTGCCAACCACAGGCCGTGCCCGATGTGGTGGCCGCTTTGAACACAGTGCCTGGGGTACTGCGAACCGTGACCTGTGGTCTGGGCGGTGATGCAACCCGGATCGATCCCGAACTGACCGATCGATGACTATCAAAACGGATATCACCTCGTCTATTACCGCGAAGGCACCCGGCAAAGTCGTGATGTGGGGCGAATATGCGGTGCTCGCTGGAGCACCGGCGGCGGTGCTGGCAGTGAACCGTTACGCTACCTGCACCTTGAGCCACGGTCGCAGCCCAGGCTGGACATTCACCTCGCGCGGGTTTGAACATGCGCCTCTCACCCTGTCGCTCAACGATCTGCTGACAACACCCGCTCCTCCCGCAGGGAGTATTCATCTCTTTGCCTGGCACACCCTCAACCATCTGCAGGCGAACTATTCACTGAGTTTGCTCCCGGATGACCTGGCGATCTTCACCGATACCACGGCATTCGCCATGAACGGGCGCAAATTCGGTATCGGTTCGTCGGCGGCAACCTGTGTGGCGATCTATTTCGCCTTTCTTACTCTGCTCGGCGAAGCGGCAGATGGCACAAACGACGAACATCATCAGATGGTTCGTGCAATTCACGCCGCAGCCCAGGGTGGTCGCGGCAGCGGTCTTGACGTGGTCGCCGCGTGCCTCGGTGGGTTTATCGAATTCAGAACCGATGGCCGCGCGTGCCAGCACCCTTTACCGCCTTTCCACACTCGCTTTGTTTACACCGGTGAGTCCGCCAGCACAGCAGCACACCTCGGCAGATTCGATCAGTGGCGCGGCTCAAGAACACCACCCGAACTTAAGGCTCTGGTGAGCCTGAGCGAAGATCTGCAGCACAATTGCACACTCGCAACCCTGCGCAGATACGTCGACGCTCTGAAAAAACTTGACGCTGTGGCCAGCCTCGGCATCTATACGCCGACACATATCCTGCTCGATCAACTTGCCAAGCAACACGATCTGGTCTACAAACCCTGCGGAGCCGGAGGCGGCGACATCGGTATGGTTGTGTCGGACGTTCTTCCTCAATTTGATTCATTTCTAAGTGGCGCGACCGCGGCAACGGTTCTGGCGCTGGAGAAATCTGACCATGGCATCGAAGTCCGCCGCTGAAAGCGGTTCGCGGATCCCAAATTTTTTCAAAATGTCGGTTGCCGAGCGCATCCGCGCACTGCACGAACGCGGTCTGCTTTCTGACCAGGACATCCAGTCGCTGGCCAGTGCTGAACATACGCTGCGCCTGCCGGTGGCAGACAAGATGATCGAAAACGTGGTCGGTGTGTTCGGTCTGCCCATGGGCATGGCGCTCAATTTCCGCATCAACGCCCGTGACTACGTGGTGCCGCTGGTGGTTGAAGAGCCATCTATTGTGGCCGGTCTGTCGGGAGCGGCACGCATGGCGCGGTTGAGTGGCGGCTACACGGCTACATCCACCGAGCCGATCCTTATCGGTCAGGTCCAGGCGGTCAACATTGAAGATCCGGCCACGGCGATGGCGGATCTGATGCATCGCAAGGACGAGATCCTGGGTCTGGCAAACAGCCTGCACCCGAAAATGGCCGCCCGCGGCGGCGGGGCCCTGGACATTGAAGTGTTTCATCACCACGCGCCGGAAGATGGCCGCGAAATGGTGGTGCTGCATCTGCTGGTCGACACCCGCGACGCCATGGGCGCCAACATGGTCAACGGCATGTGCGAAGGCGTTGCCTCGCTGGTTGAAACCATTACCGGCGGCAAGGTGTTTCTGCGCATTCTGTCTAATCTCA
>JAQBYL010000009.1 GCA_027622495.1 Pseudomonadota bacterium | reverse complement strand
TGCTGGCCACTCTTCCACCCCTGATGCTTGCCATGGCCGTCAACCTCGGCCAGCTCAGCTATTGGGTGGTGGTGGGTTTTGGCGTGATCATGGCCAGTATCCAGTCCCTGTCTGATCCCGCTCGACAGGCGACATTGAGCCGGGTGGTGCGCATTGATATCCAGCGCAGTGTGACCATCATGACGATCTTCGGATCGCTGGTGGGTCTGACCGGGTTTTATCTCGGCGGTGAACTGGACGTGCTGGGTCTCGAAGTGGTGCTGCTCCTGCAGGCGTTGCTGTTCGTGGCAGGCATGTTCGCGATCCGACGTCTGCCTGGTTTGCCAGCGGTTAGCGATCGCAAACTGCACCTGGGTCCCCTCGTCGCTTTCCGTTCGGCATTTCAGGTCACCTGGCGTGTTCCACTGGCCCGCAATGTGATCGGTCTTAACTTCATGTCGAGCCTGTTCAACGCCGGTGCCTACATCATCGCCATCCCCTATATCGTGACCGAGCTGTATCAGGGCGATGCCGGGCTGCTGTCGCGCATCATGATTGTGTTCACCATTGGCGGCATCGGATCAAACGTTCTGCTGCTTTTTTTCATGCCGCTCAAGCATCCGGGTAAGCTGTTTCTGCTGCTGCAGTTGACCCGGGTACTGATTCTTTTTCTGGTGTGGATTCAGCCGACACTGTGGCTGCTGTTCGCCGTGATTCTCGCGTGGGGGATCAACATGGGCGTCACCACCACCCTGGTGCGCACAACCGTGCAGGAACTCGCACCGGTTCAGGATCGCGCGCAGATCCTGTCGGTTCTGCTGCTCAGTTTCATGGTGTCCTCGCCAATCAGTTCCATGTTGCTGGGTTTGCTGATCGCCAACTTCACCCCCACCGCCGCCCTGCTGCCTGGTATGGTCATCTCGATCGCGATCTTTTTGATCGGCTTTCTGAAGAGCGGCTTGTGGCAATATCGCAGTCAGGGATTGTGCGGGGAATGGCTTTGAACTGCGCCAGGAAGTGGCTGGCCGATCACGCTGAACCGGGGGCTTCGCTCAACTGCGCGCGTCGGCGTCCAGAACAAACCGCGCCACCAGATCGGGATCCTGCATCGGTATGAAGTGCGTCAGGTGCGGCAGGTAAACATCGCGGCCCTTTGCAAAGGTTTCTGCCAGACCTTTCCAGGTCGGTGAATTGCTGAAATCCATGTTACCGTCGGAAGTATCTTTGCGCTGGGCACGTAAAACCGCAACAGGGATCTGGATCTGCTTAATCAGAGCGTAAACGTCCGTCAGGCTGTGCCCCATGTAAATTGCCGCTTCTACTTTTGCCGGGCAGGCAAGCATGAACCCGTCACCACTCTCGATCAGACCATAGCGGCAGTAATCTTTTAGTGTTTGCGGCACCCACAGGGAGTAGGGATGCCGATCTTTGAACCGTTCATACATCGCTTCCCAACCGGTCCACTTTTCGCGGCGGCGTGACACGGGGTGATCTTCTACGCGTGCAAAACCGTAACGGTTGTCCTGGTAGGCGTCGGGTTCAAAAATAACCGGATCCAGCAACACCAGCCGATCAAAGCGCGCGGGTGACAACGCCGCGGCATAGCTCACCGCGTAGCCGCCGAGCGAATGGCCGACGCCGATACCATTCTTAAGATCCAGCCCTTCCATGATTTCCGCCAGATCACGACCAAAGGTTTCCCAACTGTAAGGCGGCCCCTTGTCGCTGCGACCGTGCCCGCGCATATCCAGCGCAAAAACGTGGCGGTCGCGCAGCCTCATCACGGTCTGATCCCACACACGGCCATGAAAACCGGTGGCGTGCGCAAGAACTACAATCGGGTGCCCTGGTGTTCCCCATTCAAAATAGGTCAGTCGGGCCTGGCTGCCTTGAAACACCTTCTGCAGAGGTTGTGAATTCATTACCACCGATTGCCGGCCAAACCGCGCATGGTAGGGGCGGCAGCCGGGTTCGTCTAGCCGCTGGCAGCAGCGACAGGTAGACTGACTTCACCGCAGCTCGGAAATCATGCAGTGCCCCAGCCGGCCACCAAAAACGACATCGTCTCTTCAGAAAGTGAAGAGCTGATTCTGGTCGACTCGCAAGATCGTCAGATCGGCACCCTCGCTAAATCCGCCTGTCATGACGGTGCCGGTGTACTGCACCGTGCTTTCTCGCTGTTTGTATTTAATCCCGCCGGCCAGTTACTGATTCAACAGCGCGCGGCCGACAAACGCCTGTGGCCTTCGTTCTGGGCAAACAGCTGCTGCTCGCACCCGCGCGCGGGCGAAGACATGAACCAGGCCATTGCGCGCCGTTTGAATCAAGAGCTGGGCATGCGCGCAGCCCTCGAATACCGATACAAATTCGAATATCAGGCTGACTACGAATCGTTTGGCGCAGAACACGAACTGTGCTGGGTGTTCAGCGGAAAGAGCACCGATGAACCGCTGGTCAATACCACTGAAATTCAGGCCTGGAAGTGGATCGACCCGGATGATCTCACCGAACAGATCGAATCAGCCCCCGAACGCTTCACCCCCTGGCTGAAGCTTGAATGGCAGACCCTGAACGCCCGCCATTCCATGGAGTGAGGTCAGCTCGCGACTTTTTGCGGGGAGGCTCTCTTGGGCAGTGGATCCGCTTTCACAATGGCATCAAACCAGGCATCCGCGTCATTCGGCTGATGGGCGCGCAAACCGGCCTTGATCCGCATAAGCGCGCCGCTCGGATAGGCAGCCAACGCCTCGCACAACTCGATGCTCTGATTGAGCACCTGCTCATCAGCAACAACCTGCCAGGCAATCCCCAGACGTTTGAGTTCTGCACCGTTCAGACGCCGGCCGATCAGCGCAACCTGGGCCGCCACCGCAGGCGAGTGACGCAGCGTAAGCCATGCCATGTTGTAAGGTGCCGCCATGCCCTGCTGCACTTCTCCAACCTGTAAAAATGCTTCTTCCCCGACAACAAGAATGTCAGCCGCCAGGGCAAGCGCTGCGCCTCCGTTTATGGCGAATCGCTCCAGTGCAACGACCAGAGTTTTGCTGCATTTGAACAGAGACCTGTGCACATCGCGCCAGATGGTGGGGAACTGCAGCATCCAGTCCGGTGGCGGCTCGGTGTTGAACGCTTTGAGGTCGAGGCCGGAACAGAAGGCACCATCGGCGCCACGCAGCAGGATGACTGCCACTTCTTTTTGCGTCTCGAGGTCGCAAAAGGCTTGAGCCAGTTCGATGCCCAAGGGGCCGGTGATGGCGTTCTTGCGCTCGGGGCGATTGAGGATTACCTCGGCCCAGGTGGGGTGAATTTTTACTTCCACTTCACTCATTGTTGTTTCCATTGAATGGTCGGCTGAGGGATAGAAGCATGAAAGTTGGGACATTCCTAGTTTGGGAGTCCCGCCAGGTTGGGGTAGTTTTGGGGTTTAGTCGGGTTGCTTGCTTGAGGCAAGAACAAGTCGTTGCATTGTTTGAAAACTCAGGCCGAACAGAAACCTGGCAGAGCAAGAATCAACCTCTACAGCCCACAGAAACTCTGTGATTTCCAATCCGAATCAACCAGTAACATGATGACGATTCGCTACCCCGCAACGGCCGACCAACTTTTACTCCGCCACTTCAACCGCCCCGAAACTCTCGCCCAAACCAATCCCGCCAAAATCGCGACCCCCAAACCCAGGATCAGCGCAGAGGGTGGGGTGCAAACTGAATTTCAGGCCGTCAAAAGGGCCAACCGAGCGCAGCGAATTGACCGCGCTTTTTGCGGGCAACTTGGTGGAGCGAGGGAACCGGTCCGACCCTTCGGGTCGGGGTCGCGGTTGGTCCTGGGTCTGGAAATCAGTTTGCACCCCACGCTCGGCCTTCAGCCGATCAACAAATACAACCCAGCCACCACCCAAACCACCCCAAACACCTCCCTGCGCACGATCTTCTCCCGAAATATCCAGACCGAAGTAGCGAAGGTGAAGATCAACTCAATCTGCCCGAGAGCACGCACCAGAGCAGCCGTCTGGATGGTCATTGCGGAAAACCAGCAGGCTGAAGCTGCCGCTCCAGTCACACCAACCCACACCGCACGACGCCAGACTCGGCTTACACGAGTAATCTCGCCCGGCTCACGAATTTTCAGGTAAACACCCATGATCAGGGTCTGCATGGTGAGGGCCATGGCCAGTGTGGTGGCTGCGCGAACGATGAAATCGCCCTCCGGAAGGGCGAGCGATGCGCCGCGAAAACCCACCGCGGCGATGGCGAAACCGGCGCCTGCGAGGATCCCCAGGCCCGCAACACCGTTCTGACTGAACATCTCCTTCAGGCGGACATTTGCCGACAGCAGCACAACACCCACCAGCGAGACGGCAATGCCACCGGCAACACGTGCGTCGATTAAGTCTTCCAGAACCACCAGCCCGAAGACCGCGGCCTGCATGGCTTCGGTTTTGGAAAAGGCGGTACCAACGGCAAAATTTCGATGGGTAAAAGACGCGACAAGGGCCGCTGTGCCGACAATCTGGCCCACGCTGCCCATCAGGCAGTAGGCCAGAAATCGGCCATCGATCCCGCCGAGCGTGCTGCTCTGATCCGGAAGCTGACTCAAGATCAGCAGATACGCCCAGGCGAACGGTAACGCGTACAGAAAGCGCACATAGCTCGCCCCGTTGACCGACAGAGCACCGGTCAGCTGTTTCTGCATGAGCGAACGGACGTTCTGCAGAAACGCAGCGACAATGGTAATGGGGATCCAGAGTTCCATGGGTGGGCAACAATAGGCAGAAATTCTCTCTCCCGCTACGGTTGTAATCGAGGTCCCGGAGTGGCCATCATCACGGGGTCGTTCACAACCCACCCGAGCCATATGAGTCAATCTGAGGAGCAAGCGCCAACATTACGGCCGGATGGACCACAACGGCTCAATGTGCATCGCCATTTCGCAACTGTGCAGGTCACATTGCTCTCGATCGTGGTGGCTCTGATTCTCGAAAACCTGCTTGCCCACATCTGGGAGACAGGCGCTCCGGGATTCACCACATTGTCCGACTGGATCATCTGGTTGCAGGTCGCTCTGGTGCTGGTCTCTACCCTCACCACCTGGTCGGGGTTTGCCTTTGGCCTCATCTTTATTGAAAACAAGCAAATCCACACCATCGACTTCCTGGCGCCATTCGCTCTGCTGATCAGTATTCAGGCCGCTATACGCTACCTGTATCCCGAACCGCTGCATGGCTTTCTGGTCAGCATGGCGATTGCATCGGCTTTCGCCAGTGCGCTGCTCTTCAGCGAATACAATGCAATGCGCGCGGCCACGCGGCGTCCACCTCTGGCGGCTGCTTTGCTGCAGATGGCTCTAACCGCGGCGGATCTGCTTGCCGCAGGCCTGCTGTACATCGGGGTGATGGGTGAAATCAGCGCGCTGGGCTTTATTCTGGTTGCATTCTGCGCGCAGACATACTCGCTGTGGTCCAACGTTTGGCGGGTGGCGCGCCCTGTCTGCCTGACGCCCTGTGCCGATTAACTTCCGCCTTGCATTGATCTTGGCGCCGATATCATTTGAAATAGGTTCAAGGACAAACCGTAGCAATACGGCCATTCGACACTGATATAAGGGAACAATATGGAACTTGGTGACAGCAAAACTTTACAGAATCTGAAGGATGCATTTGCAGGTGAATCCCAGGCAAACCGCCGTTATCTGTACTTCGCAGCCAAAGCCGACGTAGAAGGCGAGAACGATGTCGCTGCAGTTTTCCGATCGACGGCAGAAGGCGAAACCGGCCATGCCCATGGTCATCTGGACTACATGGAGGCGGTCGGTGATCCGGCAACCGGGCTACCCATCGGCAGCACCAACAACAATCTCAAGGCCGCAATCGCGGGCGAAACCCACGAGTACACCGACATGTACCCGGGCATGGCAAAAACCGCCAGGGAAGAAGGCTTCGAAGAAATTGCCGACTGGTTTGAAACACTGGCAAAAGCTGAGCGTTCACACGCCAACCGCTTCCAGAAAGCATTGGACGCGATGGCCTGAGGACCGACACTTCGAAACGCAGCCACCAAAGGGGTCCTCAAAAAGGACCCCTTTTTTAACTCAAAGGCCGAAACAACCAAAGGGACATTCAGTGAAAGAAGGCAGCCTCGAAGCGCCAAAACGCGAACCACTGGCGTGGCGAAGTGGTGACTTTACCGACGAAACTTCGCTGTATGCCGAAATGGAACGGGTATTCGATATCTGCCATGGCTGTCGTCGATGTGTGAGTTTGTGTGATTCCTTTCCGACCCTCTTCGACCTGGTGGATGAGTCAGAAACGTTCGAAGTAGATGGGGTCGATAAGGCCGACTACATGAAAGTGGTCGATCAGTGCTACCTGTGTGATCTGTGTGCGGAGACTAAATGCCCCTACCTGCCGCCTCATGTCTGGGGGGTGGATTTTCCACATCTGATGCTGCGGGCAAAGACATACAGATTCAAACAAGGCGATACACGCTGGCGTGATCGTTTGATCACCTCAACCGATCCAATCTTTGATTTTTTGAGCACACCCGGGATAAGTAGCGTCGCCAATGCCGCTGCCGGGTCGCGCTTGCTGCGTGGTATTGGCGACAAGGCGGCAGGCATACACGCCGACGCACCGATCCCGCCGTTCACCAGTAAACCGGTTGTTAAACGCGCTGGGCTGGATCGCAGTGTCTCTGAAGTTCGACCTGGTACCCGCACAACCGGTCGTGTGGCCATCTATGTCACCTGTTACGGCGACCACAACGAACCCGAGGTCGTGGAAGATCTCATCGCAGTTCTTCACCACAATAATGTGGAAGTAAAAGTTCTCAAAGACAGTGTGTGTTGTGGCATGCCAAAGCTCGAGCTTGGCGATCTGGAAAAAGTGGCTGCCCTCAAAGAGGTTAACCTGCCGGTCTTTCTGCGGGCCATCGATGATGGCTACGACATCATTGCGCCCATTCCTTCCTGTGTTCTGATGTACAAACAGGAACTGCCGCTGATGTTCCCGGAAGATGAACAGATAAACAGAATAAAGGCTGCATTTTTTGATCCGTTCGAATATCTGATGCTGCGCCACAAAGATGATCTGATCGACACCAGTTTCAGCAAACCGCTGGGCAAGGTTGCCTATCACGTGGCCTGCCACCAGCGGGTACAGAACATCGGCATGAAGACCCGTGATTTTCTCAACCTGATTCCCGGCACCGAAGTCACCGCCATTGAACGATGCAGCGGCCACGACGGCACCTACGCGATCAAAAGCGAAACCTACGACAAAGCCATGAAGATTGCCCGGCCGGTGGTCAACGCGGTGCAGAAGTCGACCGCCGATCACTTTGGTTCCGACTGCCCGATGGCTGGCCGGATGATCAGCCACGGGTTGCCCGGTGATGAGCACGCACAGCATCCCATCTCGATGGTTCGCAGCGCCTACAACATATAAAGGTTGGTAAATGCAGAAACTGAACCGCGCCAGCCTCATGTCGCTGGAAGAATATGCGCTAAAACGGCCGGTCTTCCGCAGCCGGATCATCGCCCACAAAAAGCCCCGTCAGGTGTCTCTGGGTGCACACGCAACGCTGTATTTCGAAGATTATCTGAGCATGCAGTATCAGGTTCAGGAGATGTTGCGAGTTGAAAAAATTTTTGAAGCCGCTGCCATCGAAGAGGAAATCCAAGCCTATAACCCGTTGATCCCTGATGGTGCGAACTGGAAGGCCACACTGATGCTCGAGTACCCGGATGTCGAAGAGCGAAGAACTGCTCTGGCTGCATTGCGTGATGTCGAACATCACATCTGGGTGAGCATCGACAATCTGGATCGAAGTTTCGCAGTTGCCAACGAAGATATGGAACGCACAAGCGATGAGAAAACCGCGGCCGTTCACTTTCTGCGTTTTGAACTCACCGCGGATGCCATTGCTTGTCTGAAAGCCGGGTCCGCCAGGGTCACCATGGGTGTCGGCCACCCCGCCATGCAGGTGCAGTGCGATCTGGACAGGCAGACAATCGACAGTCTGACCAACGACCTCACCTGATCAATGTATTCTGAACAGTGCGGCCGCTGGACCAGGTCCTGAAATCGCTCGAAATCCTCGCACGCGGGCCCGGTTATCTGGTGATCAACAAGCCATCTGGACAATCAGTTCTGGCAGACCGATCGGGTGCACCCTGTCTGATTGATCAGCTGAAAACCGATTTGACCGAGAAACCCTACGTGGTTCACCGGCTCGACAAAGGGACCAGTGGGGTGATGCTGATCGCGACCTCTCAGGAATCACAAAGCCGCTTAACCAGGGCATTTGCCAAACGCACCGTCCACAAGTTCTACCTGGCGAAGGTCACAGGATCGCTCAACGTGAAGGTCAGCGCAACGATTGACCTGCCGCTCAGAAAAGGCAGAAAGAGCCGCTACCGTGTTGCCGGTCAGCGTGAGTCCATTCATCGGATCGGCAACCGCTGGCAGTTGCACGGGAGCGACGGCGGGCATCCCAGCGTGACACGTCTACGCACGTTGCGAAGTGAAGCGGCAGCAAGTCTGCTTTTACTCAAACCAACTACCGGGCGGACTCATCAGTTGCGTGTGCATCTCGCCTGGATTGGTTATGCGATCATCGGTGACCCTCTCTACGGCAATCCCCGCGATCCTGCTCAGCAGGCAGATCGCCTGCATCTGCATTGCCACAAACTGATCGTTCCTGAGATCGGCACATTTACAGCGTCAGCGGAATTCTGACTGGCAACGGTGTGATCAACACTAGCTGAATTTTTTTGAAAGACCCCTGCCCAGCGCATAAGCTGCGGCGGCAGCACCCGGGTGCCGGGTTACCGCAAACGCGAGGGTTCCGAGGCCGATACCGATCACCCATTCACGCAGTTGCGGGCTGCTCGCGTTGCCGGTGGTGGCACGATGCACAGTGTGTTCGCAGTTGTTCGTGAACAGGTTGTAGCCGCGATGATCATGATCTTCGGTAAAACGAAGCGCGCGGCGCCGATGGTGATAATCCATGCGATTCACGTGCAATCGTTTGCCGGCGCGAAACTCTGCTTCGGAGCAAACGTGCTCACCGCGGAACGGGGTGTTGTGCAGAATGCGACCGTCGCTCAGCGCAACGCCCTTGTGCATCACGAAGCCTTTGCGGCGGGAGACGATGTCACCCGGTAGATAGCTGGCCATTTATGCCTCCAAATCCCTCAAACGGCCAAGCACGAATCGTTCCAAATCGTATCTTATTGATTTACAAGGACTTGATCGAACTGGGGGAAGGTCGAACTGGCCACATGAGGGCGAGATTGGCTAAGGTTTGGCACGCAGCATGACTGAAGGCGGTTAGCGCCGCAGGAATGAAAGTTCATCACGACACATCCATTGACTACCTATCAATAGACTTTACAGATGGCGCGGAAACGCTCCAGCAGGTATGTGACTTTCTGGGTGTTTAAGAGCAGGGAAGATCAGGTTCATGAAGGAAGGCAACCAATACCGCTTCAAAAAATCCGACGTGATCAGTCTTGTTGCATAACCCCGTTGAACATTCAGTGATGTCTGTTTCGATAATCTGATATCCGCTAGTTCGACCAACCTTGGCACGGCAACTTCACCCTTTTTAGCCCGGATAATCTGAGCAGATCATTTCGAATTGATGATCTGGATCGCAAAAACAGTTTCGCGAATTGATGCCGGACATGGGTAGGTGTACGCTTGGTGTATGGCACGCACAAACATAGATATTGATGAGATCGCCTGCGCCGAGGTCATGCGCCTCTACCAGTTCACCACAAAGAAAGAGGCAGTCAATTTTGCCTTGAAAGTGCTGGCTGCCGAGCCGCTCGACCTGCAACAGGCAAAGAATCTCCGAGGATCTGGCTGGAACGGCAATCTCGACGAGTTGCGCTCAACCCGATCTGCATGATCCTGATTGATACTTCCGCGTGGATCGAATTTCTGCGAGATACTGGCTCACCGGCATGCGAGCACGTAGACCAGGCTCTCAGCGACGAGATTGCCGTAGCTGACCCGATCCGAATGGAAGTGCTCGCTGGCGCGCGGGACGAACAACACCTGGTCGCACTCAGGCGCCTCCTTGCGCGGGGCACTCAACTGCATGCCGATCCGACAGATTTCGAACAGGCGGCCATCCTCTACCGCCACTGCCGCGCCAGGGGCGAAACCGTTAGAAAACTGATCGATTGCCTCATCGCCGCGATCGCAATCCGAAACGAGATTGCCCTATTACACCAAGATGCGGACTTCGACGTGCTCAGTCGGCACAGCGCCCTGCAGACCATCATAACCAGGTGACTTAATCGACACCTTCCTGCGGCGATGGGTAGGGGTGCTCTCAGCTGTAACGGGCCTCAAAATCATTGTCTTGCGCCGTGTCGTCCGCCTTTACCAGACTCTTCTGCAGATCTCGTAGATAGACATCCGTCACCTGGATATGAAACGGCGACAACATCAGGTGCAGGGCACGCGGTTGCGTGGTCAGACTGGTGAACCAGCCTTTCTGGTACATGTTCCGGTAGGTGGCAAAGATGTCGAGTTCACGATGGGTGAACGCAACGATACCGAGCTGTGGGCTTCCGAGAATCTCAAACCCAAGCTCAGACACGCCTGCCTCGATTGCCTCGCGCGCATCGGTGACTTGCCTGTGTTTCTCCCGATAACCTTCCACACCCAGATAGTTCATAACTGCCCACGCGGCTGAGATCGCGCCGCCCGGGCGGGTACCGGCCAGGGTCGGGGTGATCATCCGGCCACCCGGCCAGTCGCTACAGTCGAACACCATGTGCTCATGGAGCGCGGCATCGCGGAACAGAACGGTCGATGCACCTTTGGCGCAGTAACCGTACTTGTGCAGGTCGGCCGACATGCTCATCACACCCGGCAACTCAAAATCGAACGGCGCGATGTCACCACCATTCATTCGCACAAACGGCGCGATGTAGCCGCCCACACAGGCATCTACATGCAGCCATATGTTCCGATCGAGAGCGAGACCGCTCAATTGAGAGATGTGATCGATCAAGCCATAGGGAAAGCTGGGTGCCGAGCCCACCAGCATAAAGGTCTGCTTGTCACAGGCCGCGGCCATTGCTGTCGAGTCTGCAAGCAGATCCGGTCCCACTGAGACCCGTCTGATTTCAAGCTCCATCAGCTTGGCTGCCTTGTCGAAGGCGGGGTGGGCGGAGTAGGGAGCGACGATGTTGAGCGGTCCGCTCAAGCCTCGCTCAGCGCAGGCATAGTCCCGTGCGGCTTTTACTGCCATTGTGATGGAATCCGTTCCGCCGGAGGTCATGGTGCCTTTTGCGTCGGGGGGCGCATGCAGAATCTTCAAGCCCATGCCGATCACTTCGTCTTCCATCGTCTTCAGACTGGGGAAGGCCAGCGGTCCCAGGCCGTTTTCGGACATGTACAGGGTGTAGGCCTTTTTCTGAACGGCGGCAACATCTTCGCCAGCGTTGAAGACATACACCGCAGTCTTGCCTTCCCGCCACTTGGCATCACCGCTGCCCCGCTCAATCATTGCGGCTTTCAGCGTCGGCCAGTCTGTTCCGTGCTGGGGCATCTCACAAAGCATAGTTTTTGTCCTCATCCGGTCAGAACCGCAGTTGCAGGCGCACACCCCACATCGAACCGCTGTCTTCACTTCGCGGAGTAGGTGCATCCGAAATCGCGTCGAACGGCGCGGTCACCGGGTTTGCGTCCACCCGCGGCCCGGTGTGCACAAACATGTTCATCGTAAGGTGGGTCTCGCGGCGAAAGATCTGATCGGTCTTGTGGTTGAGGGTACCGAGGGGGTCCGTGAGTGTGAGGAGCATCTTGTCGGTGCCGGAAAGCGTGCCCCGGCTTGCTGCCCGGTCGTAGATGTCCTGACGCACATGCATGAAGTACTCGCCGAGAAACGCTCCTCCAATCGGAGTCACGATCAGATCCTGGATCGAGGGTTCTTCGAAGAATGCCTCGATGCCGAATTCGTAGAGTGTAGACAGCAGCGCCGAGTACCAGAACGAACCGGTGCGTGACAGTCCACGCTCGCGGCCACGCACGTAGTAGGAAGCCCCCCAGTACGGGTGCAGCACGTAATTGATGAAGTAGTCGTCTTTGTCCCAGGCCAGGTTGCTGACGTTCTCTTTCCACGTGTCGACCGACCAATCGTCTTTCGATTCTTCGTCCCAGCCGCTCACACCTTCCGGCATCACGTACAACGCACCGATAATGGCGAACTGGAAACCGAGGAAATAGTAGGTATCGCGTCTGAGGCCCGCATAGTCGACGCCAGCGTCCTCATAACGTTCAGGGAGGAAGATGTCGTCTTCCCCATAAGCTGTACCCACCAATCCGAGCAGCAGGATCGCAACCCACAGCCGCGCGACCGATTGGTGTTCAC
Source organism: Pseudomonadota bacterium (assembly GCA_027622495.1). Classification (GTDB taxonomy): domain Bacteria; phylum Pseudomonadota; class Gammaproteobacteria; order Pseudomonadales; family Azotimanducaceae; genus JAQBYL01. The sequence goes on along the minus strand of JAQBYL010000009.1, from coordinate 10,476 downwards.
TTTCTAACATGCGCGTCAGCGTAGCAGCTTACGCAGTTCGAAACCCACCGTAAAATCCGGGGTCGTGTCCGATACCAGATCCTCCACCAGCGATACCACGAGTTCAGTTCCCGAGGACGGCCACATATAACGCACGCCCACCGAAAGTTGGGTGCCGCTGCCACCCAGTTCGTCCAGCCGGCTGTCAAAATAGGCACCCTGCATTTGGAGTTGGGCGAGCAGGTCCCAGTGTGGATTCAGCTCCCACACTGCACCGACGCCGCCGTAGGGTACGAGATCCTCCTGGCGCCGCTCGATCACGTCGCCATCGCCGAGCACAAGCAGACCAGCGTAGGCCGACACCAGCAAACGGGACTTGTCGAGGGCGAACGAATGACTTGCCGCGACATCGAACGCGAGATCAGTTCCGCCGGAGCCGGTGAGATCGTCCGCGTCGCCCGTCGGCAGCTTCAGCGTCGCGCGCAGCGACACGCGGCTCGGTCCCGACTCGACCAGCGTATAGCTCGACCAGACCCGGATGTCACCGATACCAGTCGTTGAGTCGTCGAGCAGATAGACGACCTCACCATTCTCCGTATAGCTGAACAGCAGTTCATCGCGCGGCCCTTCCCGGTCGCTGTTCGAAAGACCCAACAAGTCATGCCAGCCTTCGATCGCCGCGTCCATGAAGCCGCCACCATGATGGATTATGGGAAGCTCGAGCCCGACGCGCCAACGTGGCGATAGACCTAACTTGGCACCGAGGTTCAGGACATAGCTTTCGCCGTCGAGCTCGATTGCCTCACCGTCCTTCTCGCTGAGATCCGCGTGGTTGACCAGATCGAGTCCCGCACTGAGTGCCCACTCGCCCTGCGCCGGGCCGGTCTGATCGGGATAAAATGGCAGGCCGAAGATCTGCGTGAACGGGCTGAGGCTGCGCACCGCAAGCGGACGCTCGCTCGCCTGGCCGATGGTCGGGTAGACGACCGGGGCGGATGCAGCGATCACAAGCGCAACGAGCCGGACCACGCGCAGCTTACAGAAATGGATCATCGGGTTGAGTTCTCCTGGACCGTGGCGTGCCTGCTGCCTCCATTCTAGCGCATGCGGGCGTCACGTCGAACCGGCGCCATCATACCTGCGCAAACCGAATTTGCACCCCTCATCAACCCACCCTGCGGCCACAGGAGGAAGAGATTAGCTAAGGTTTGGCACTCAGCATGAACCCGATGGCGTCGTTCAGTTGCGCATCAGTGCACTCCTGGCAAAGACCACGGGGTGGCATGCCAGGTGCAATCCCTTCAATGGTCGTCGCAAGCAGAACCTCGCGACCTTTCGCCAGGCGGGGTGCCCACATGTCGGCAATCCCTGTTTTCGGCGCCCCGGCGAGACCCGCCGCGTGGCAGCTGAAACAGTATCGATTGTAGGTCTCCTCACCAGCGGCAACTTCGCCAGGCTCACCACAACCACTCAGCAAGACGCACAAGCACAGCCACACCCATCTACTCCTCAAACCCACCCCTAACTCCTCAGTTCAAATTCATCGGCATCCTGCCAGGCAGGAAACGCAGCTCGATACTCATCCAGCACCTCTTTGTTGAGCGTGGCCTGGAATACACCGGGGTTTGAGTCTGCGGTGACCACCGCTTCACCTTCGGGTCCGAAGATTCCGCTGCCGCCACCGTACACAACCCCATTGCCGTCAGTGCCCAGAATGTTCACGGCAGCAATGTAGCTCAGGTTCTCGATCGCCCGGCTTTTTACCAGCACGTCCCAGGCCGCCTGCCGGGCGGCTGGCCAGTTGGCCACGCACACCAGCAGATCGTAGTCGCCACGGTTGCGTGACCACACCGGAAAACGCAGGTCGTAACAACCCATCGGACACACCCGCCAGTCACCCAACTGAAAGATCGGCCGCGTAGATCCCGCCGTATAGTAGTTGTGCTCCCCTGCCATTCTGAACCGATGACGCTTGTCGTAGGTGTTGATCTCACCTTCGGCTGTCGCCCACACGAACCGGTTGAAATAGTCTCCTGCCTCTTCGATCACGATGCTGCCAGCGATCACCATACCCAATGCAGCTGCACGTTCGCGCATCCAGGTGACGGTGGGTCCATCCATGGATTCCGCGACTTCGCTCGAGGCCATAGTGAAGCCAGTGCTGAACATCTCCGGCAGCAGCACCAGGTTTGTGCGGGGCGAAACCTCATTCAGGAGATTGCTGAACCGGAGGCGGTTAGCGACCGGATCATGCCAGACAGTAGGTGTCTGGATTAAAGCGAGGCTCAGCGATCCAGTTGGCATAATATCCGGGCCGCCGCTTCCAGCGTGGCGTCTTCCTTGGCAAAGCAGAAACGCAGCACGCGCGGTGCATCGGCGATGGCATCAGCATTGGCGGGGTCATAGAAGACCGAGATGGGGATCGAGGCAATCTTGGCCTCGCGTGTCAGTCGAACCGCCAGATCGGTGTCTTTTTCATTGCTGAAAACATGGTAATCGAGCAGTTGAAAGTAAGTCCCCGCGCTGGGTGTAAAGGTAAACGCTGAATCCTTGAGCAACGAGCAGAACAGATCACGTTTGTGCTGATAAAAACCGCCGAGCTCAAGATGATGTTCCGGTGTGCTGGCAAGAAAGTCGGCAAGACCAAGTTGCATCGGCGTGTTTGTGGTGAAGGTAACGAACTGGTGCACTTTACGGAATTCAGTGGTCAGAGCCGCAGGAGCTACACAGTAGCCGACTTTCCAGCCAGTGGTGTGATAGGTCTTACCGAACGATGACACCACAAAGCTGCGAGCAAACAGGTCTGGATGCCGGCACATGCTCTGGTGTTTCACATCATCAAATATAATGTGCTCATAAACTTCATCCGAAAGGATGAACACATCGCGATCGCGGATCGTGCTTTGACCACACACTGCCGGTCGGATTGTGCGGGGTGTTGATGATGATCAGCCGGGTTCTGTCATTGATCGCATCCTGCACCCGATTCCAGTCCACGTGAAAATCGGCACCCTGCAGCGGCACATGCCTGGTGATCCCCCCCTGCAGAATCACAGCAGGTTCGTAGGAGTCGTAGGCGGGGTCGAAAACGATCACTTCATCACCAGACCGCACAACCGATGCGATCGCACAGAACAAAGCCTCAGTAGCACCCGAGGTGACTGTGATCTCGCGATCAGGGTCAGCCACGAGGCCGTATAACGCGGCGACCTTGCCCGAGATGGCCTCACGCAGACTCTGTACACCCATCATGGGCGGATACTGATTATGGCCGTGGGTCAGGTAGTACTGAACGTGCGCAAGCAGTGCCGCTGGTCCGTCGAAGTCGGGAAATCCCTGCGACAGATTCAGTGCCTGTTCTTCCGCCGCCATTTGTGACATCACGGTGAAGATCGTTGTACCAACACCGGGCAACTTGCTGCCGGGAGGGGGTGTAGCGCCGCTCATAGACTAAAAATTTGCCAACCGGATCACAGAATTTGAAGACCGCGGTATTGTGACAGTCTTTTTCACGAAACCCAATATAAAAATATTTTGATGTACTTGCTCGACGCTGTTAGCATGCCCGGCCTGATCAGGTCGAAGGATATGAGTTTTGGCGAACGCCGCTCTTCGCGTGCCGCACAATCCGGTCATTGACGAGTTCGTTGCACTGACCAAAGCAGCCGGTGACCACCTGCGGGCTTCTGTGCTGCGTGTTCTGCACCACGACTCATTCGGGGTTCTTGAGTTGTGCCATATCTTCTCGATCGCTCAACCCGCTCTAAGCCACCATCTCAAGGTTCTGCACAACGCCGGCCTTGTTGCACGACGCCGTGAAGGCAACAACATCTATTACCGTCGATCACCACAAAAATCGCATCTGCTGGCGGAAATTTTCCGGACCATCGACGAAGCCAATCTGGCACCGGCCATAGCTAAATCCGTTGAAGAAGTGCATGAGCAAAGGCGTCAGCAGAGCGAAGCATTTTTTATCTCCAACGAAGATTCGCTGACAACACAGCAGACACTGATCTGCCCATCCAGCGCCTACACCAATAGCATTATTGAGTTGTGGCAACATCTGAAGACCGACACCCAGGCTGCGATCGAGGTAGGCCCGGGCGATGGTGAAGTGCTCGAAACGCTCGCTGGGCTGTTCGAGCAGGTTGTCGGTATCGATAGTTCACGCACCATGCTCGACAAATCAAGCGCAAAAGTCAGCAACCTGAACAACGTGCGTCTGATCGAGCGCGACTTCAGCCGGCTACCCCGCATCCGTAAGTACAATTTTGTTGTGGCCGCCATGGTTGTCCACCATCTGCCCTCCCCGGGCAGGTTTTTTCAACAGGCCTTCGGCGTGTTGAAGCCGGGGGGAGGTCTGGTCGTGGCCGAACTGTGTGCACACGACAACGAATGGGTCCAGACCGCCTGCGGCGATCTGTGGCTCGGCTTTGACACTGATGACTTGAACAACTGGGCAGTTAAAGCCGGGTTCACCCCCGATGCCGCCCAGTTTCTCGCTCAGAAAAACGGCTTCCGCATCCAAATCTTGAGTTACACAAAGGACTGACCATGAGGAATGACTACAAAGTCGCCAACATCAATCTTGCTGATTTCGGCCGTAAAGAAATCCGCCTGGCTGAATCCGAAATGCCGGCGCTGATCACGCTGCGTGAAAGATATCGCGCCGACCAGCCGCTGAAAGACGCAAAGATTATTGGCTGCATTCACATGACCATTCAGACCGCGGTTCTGATCGAGACCCTGGTTGCGCTCGGTGCTGAAGTGCGCTGGTCATCGTGCAACATCTTCTCCACCCAGGATCACGCTGCCGCCGCCATGGCTGCTGCCGGGATCCCCGTGTTTGCGTGGAAGGGCGAGACCGAAGAAGAGTACGAATGGTGCATCAAGCAAACCATCCTCAAGGATGGTAAACCGTGGAACGCTAACCTTCTGCTCGACGATGGCGGCGATCTGACCCAGATCATCCACGACGAATATCCCGCGATGCTCAAGACTATCCACGGCGTGAGCGAAGAAACAACCACCGGTGTACATCGCCTCTACGAGATGATGGCCGAAGGCAAGCTCAAGATCCCCGCCATCAACGTGAACGATTCTGTTACCAAGTCAAAGAACGACAACAAATATGGCTGCCGCCACAGCCTGAACGATGCCATCAAACGCGGTACCGACATGCTGATGGCCGGCAAACGCGCGCTGGTTCTGGGCTATGGTGATGTCGGCAAGGGCAGCGCCCAGAGTCTGCGTCAGGAAGGCATGATCGTCCGCGTTGTTGAGATCGATCCGATCTGCGCCATGCAGGCGTGCATGGACGGCTACGAGGTGGTTTCACCGTATCTGAACGGCAACAATACCGGCGCTGTTAAAGACATCGACACCCGTCTGCTGTCAGACACCGATCTGATCGTCACCTGCACTGGCAACACGGGCGTGTGCGACGCAAGCATGCTGCAGACCCTCAAGAAAGGCGCCATCGTCTGCAACATCGGCCACTTCGACAACGAAATCGATACCAGATATATGCGCGACAACTGGCGCTGGGATCAGATCAAGGACCAGGTTCACCAGATCTTCCGTAGTGAAGACACAAGTGATTACCTGATTCTGCTTTCAGAGGGTCGACTGGTTAACCTGGGTAACGCCATGGGTCACCCCTCACGGATCATGGACGGTTCTTTCGCGAATCAGGTTCTGGCGCAGATGCACCTGTATGAACAGCGCTGGGCTGACCAGCCGGAAAATCAACGCGCACCCCTGACCGTGGAAGTCCTGCCGAAGAAGCTCGACGAAGAAGTTGCTCTGATGATGGTGCGTGGCTTTGGTGGTACTGTAACCACCTTGACCAAACATCAGGCCGAATACATTGGTGTTGATCAGGAAGGTCCGTACAAACCCGAAACCTATAAATACTGATCGCGTTCGAAAGCGCAAGCCTCGAGCGCAAGGAGAGAAGCATGACAACACCGTTCTGGTGCCTGTTGATCGGTCTGATCATCCCCTACGTTCTTACCGGCGTTTCCGCTTACTTTAAGAAAGCTCAGCTTGGTAGTGTAGACAACAATCTGCCTCGCCGGCAGTCGGCCGAACTGACCGGCACTGGCGAACGCGCAGTCTACGCTCAGCTCAATGCCTGGGAGGCACTGACCGTCTTCGGCATCGCTGTGTTTGTAGCTCACTTGAGCAATGCAGATCCGGTTACCTCAGCCAATCTGGCAATGGCCTGGGTCGCCTTTCGCATTGTGCATGCAATCACTTACGTAACAGACCTGGCGCCGGTCAGGTCGCTGGCTTTCGCAGGTGGGTTGGTGTGTTCAGTGTGGCTGTTCTTCGCCTGATACCAACAGTCAGGTAAAAAACAGCAGCGTGCGCTGCACCACCCAGAACATGGCGAGGCAGCCGATCGTATAGGCCGCCGCGCCAGTTCCCCAGGTTATGGCAGATGCACCTGCCAACCGTGCGACATGGCGTAACAGAAAAAATCCAGCATACACACCGGCGATGAACAGCAACTGGCCGATTTCAACACCCAGGTTGAAAAACAACAGAGCAAGTGGAATCTCGCCCACCGGCAAACCAACCTCCGCCAGCGCACCGGCAAAACCGAACCCGTGCAGCAGACCGAACGTGAATGCCACCACCCACGGATAACGTTCTGTCATGCCCGGTCTGGCTTGCCGGCTGTGCAGAATTTCTGCCGCGACGAACGCAATACTCAAGGCGATGGTTGCTTCAACGGGCGGACCAGGCATCTGTACCCAGCCGAGTGTCACACCCGCGAGCGTAATACTGTGGGCGACGGTGAATGCCGTGACTGTCGCCACAATTCTGCGCGCACCTTTCACCAGTAACAATAGAGCAAAAATAAACAGAAGATGGTCGATACCGAGCAGGATGTGCTCAACACCAAAAGAAGAATAGGTGCGCACAACCTCCAGACGGTCGGGTTGGCTCGGCAGGATGAAGGATGGATCTGTGGGTGTCAGACGATGCGTACCCGTGGCACCATCGGCGAAGCCGATGCGAACCAGCACGTCTGTGGAGGTGTGCTCGAGCCCGTTGATGGTGAGCGTGCCCCCCGGCAGACCGCCCGTGCAGGTTGTTGTCCAACGCGCGTAGTAGGCGCTTCCATCCCACACCAGCGGGCCTTCTTCCCGCGGATCACATTGCTGCGGGAGTGTGACCGCAATCGCCATGGGCACACCTTCTACCGCAGGTTTTTTCCAGGTGACCGCAAACAGCGTCTCGTCGATCTGCCGCATCTCGAGATAGCCGGGTTGCAACGCATGACCGTGAACAACCGCGCTGATGCCTGACCCGGTGAGAAGCAAACCTGCGCACAGGAGGTGGAACAAAGCGCGTTTCATGGGCTCGGCGGTACGGTAAGTTCTTCCGGTAGTTCGATGTCGTAACCCTCGCTCAATCGGAAGTAGATTTCTTCGCGCATTTCCTGCGCTTTTTCTGCTTTCCACTCGCGCTCGAGCACCTCACGGACTTCCACCAACGGCCGCAAACGGCCGGGTTCCCGCTCAAGCACACGAACAAGGTGCAAGCCATAACCCGACTCGACCGGACCTGACCACTGATTCACCGGCTGGTTTTCGAGCTCATCAAAAAATCCCGTACCGAACACCCCATCAATCGCATTGGGCGCAGAAAGGGCTACTTGTGCAGGCAGCAGGGTGCGTTCACCCCACTGCGCCGGATCTGCCTCGCTATCCGTGCGCAGCGCAGTGAGCGCTTTAGAAATCTCGTCGGCCATCGGCTTCTGACCGAGATATATCTGCTGCAGAGCGATACGCGGTGAATGGCGAAACTTCTGCTCATTGGCAGCGTAGTAAGTTTCAAGATCGCTTTCGTCAGGTTGCAACAGATCAGCTCCGCTGTCGGTCAGAAACTCCATCTTCTGTTGCAACCGCCGCCGGATGATCGTGTCATCGCGATCCAGGCCGAGCGCCAGCGCCTCCCGGTAATAAACTTCTTCGCGAACGAACATCTCTATCAGCCTGCGTAATTCTTCAGCATCAGGCGGACGCCGCCACACACCTTCAAAACCGGCGGTTAACTGGGCAATCCGTTCCGGCCCTACAACAATACTCTTACGCGGTACTGACACAGGCGGTGACACAATGGTGTAGAGCCCGAACAGCAGACTACCGCAAACCAGAAAATGAAAAAGCGGCTCCCGCAGGAGCCGCTTGAAATGCCTCATATCAATTACCCGATCATTCTGGCGTGTACCAGATCGGTGAAGTGTACGCGCGCTCCTGCGTGGTCATCGGGACCTCATCGGGCATCTCGACGCCATATCTGAAGGCATCGTACGCAGTCCAGCGCGGTGTCGGGATCTCAAGGACCCGAGCGTAGTAGAAGGCTTTGCGTTTCGCGTCGAAATCTGGATTACTCCAGACCGTGCCAAGCTCAGATGCACCAATCGTGTTGGTCCAGTTAGCATTCCTGATATCTACAGTGTTGCCGACCGCTTCCAGCTTGCCGTTGGCATCTGGCGTTCGATCTCCTGCCCACACGACGTCATAAACCTTCTCATGCGTGTCGCCCTTGCCATCCATCCAGCCTTTGACTATCTGGATTCGGTCAAGATTCGCACCGATGGGATCGCGCAGCGCAAAGACCATGAATGTGGGTGCTGACGATTCTGCCGTCGCCGGGCGCAGGTCGCCACCCATCGGCACACCTTTTCGATACCCGACTACCGCCGGCATGCGTGAATTCAGATCCTGATCCGTGTAGTTCCAGCCGCCGAACAGACGCACCGTCATCCGTGGACCGGTGGTGCCATAGACCTCTTTACGCTCCATCGCATCGAAGATCGACTCACGCGTATTCTCCTTCGCCCAGACCGCCGCGAGCCCCGATGCAACCGACTGCCAACCAGCGATTTCACCCTGTTCGGTCTTCGCGAATGGATGGTTCCAGCGTCCCGGGCTGGGCTCTGTACCAGCATGCTTGCCGAAAAAAGTTATCTTCTTCGGCCGTGGCGAGCGAAGTGTGGCTGTCGGTCGCACCGATCTGACCGAACTTGTACGGGTTAGTACCGAGCTTCGCCTCGATCGCCAACCCGCGCTTGAGAGCCTCGCGGGCATATTCTCCCGCGAGCATGTCGGCTGTTTTCGCCGCAGAGAGATCCAGGTTGCCTACGTCCCAGGTTTCGTAATCGGCAAATTCATCGTCTGGTGACAACAGCGGATGAGCCTCGCCATCCCCTTTAATCTGAGTGACTTCGACCAGTGGTTCCCATTTATTGCGTTGGGTGACATAGGCCTTGTCGAACTTTTTACCGTTCCATTGGGCCTGCAGTGGAAACATGATTCCATTCGACAGGTTACCGTTGTGAGGTATCGCGAGGATGTCGCCACCGGTCCGGGTCTCGTAGTTACTCAGATACGCCCAAAGATCACGCGGGTCGGGGCTGCCGATTGGCGCCGTTTGAATGAACGGTTCAACCTGCCTCGCGCGATCACCGTCATCACGGAAGATCACGACTCTGTGCATATTGTTGCCATTGATCAACGAGGTCCATTCGAAACCAATAAATGCAGTAAAACGACCGGGATCGTTAAACGCTTCGGCCTCCTTGATGACACCCTCCCATAACGTCCGGTAGACCTTGGAGCCGGGTGAGTAGAGTTCGATCAGTTTGGGTTCGATGGTTCCCTGCGAAAAGTTGCCGATCAGGTCTAAGGCGGCATCGACCGCGGCCTGACCTCCAGTTCGCAGACCCTTATTCCAGCGCGCAGCCTGTTCAAAGGCAAGCAGTTCGGGTGTTCCCGCTTTGAGATCGTCGATCATCCCCATGCCGTCTGAATGATCTGCCACGACCAGCCAGTCCAGCGGACGAGACAGGCGTAGCGGCTGACCGGTAGAACTGACAACCTGTTCACCGCGTGCGAATCGATAGGCTTCTCGTGGCGGCAACCGGTTGCCAAACAGGCCTGCGTCCATCGACATCGATGTATGCAGGTGAGAGTCACCCCACAGAGGTCGTTCGGCGAAACCGCGCTCAGCATAGGGCGAATACGCTTCCCCCGTATACAAGGGCGACAGACTTGCGGCAGTTGGCACGCCTGCGTCTTGAGCCGCAGCAGGTCGGCCGATTGCAAATCCAGCTGCGAGCAGTAGGGCCAGCATTGTCTTCATTGTGATTCCTCCGTGATTCATCGTTGCCATACTAACGAAGATCAGAGCTATTTTGTTAGGGTATTGATCGTTTTCGCCTGATATGATTTTCCCGTTGATGTAACAGGTTCTAGCCAATGATCGAAGCGATATTGAGCTCGCCTCAACACGGCGCCACGCTGATGCCGGTCAACAATGCACGGTTGTCGGCTGATGCCGGCCTTGTCGGTGATCGACACGCAGGCAGCGATGCAATTGTCTCTTTGATTGAAGCGGAAGCTATCGATGCGTTCAACCGCAATACCGGTTTGAACATCATCGCCGGTGACACCGGACGCAACATCGTCACGCGCGGTA